>CALHWA010000152.1 GCA_938036845.1 uncultured Candidatus Saccharibacteria bacterium
ACAGTGTGGGTGAGCAGAGCTACCTGAGCGACAAGCTCATCGCCACGCGGACGGAGGTGTGGCATAGCGAGGCAGAACTGCCAGCGGTGGTGCAGCGGCTGGTGAGTAATGATAGTTAGATATGCCAACTTTGACATCCGCCGCCGTCTCTGCTACAATCAGTCGGAAGTATTAATAATTATAAGGAATCAGATGAAAGCAGTCATTCAGCTTGGCGGCAAGCAGTATCTCGTCGCCGAAGAAGAGACCCTCCTGGTGGACCGCCTCCCGGACGGCACAAAAGCGCTCGAAGCCGATGCACTCCTGACCATCGATGGCGAGACGACCACTGTTGGTACGCCGCACGTTGCAGGCGTCAAGGTCAAGGCCGAGGTCGTAGAAGCGCTCGTCAAGGGCGACAAAATCCGCGTCATTCGCTACAAAGCCAAGAAGCGCGTCCACAAAGAGCGTGGCCACCGCCAGCAATACAGCCGCATTATGATCACATCGATCAAATAACCACGGTGTATTAAGCAATAGCAACAAGAAACCACCCAGGTGATGGGTGGTTTTTGGTTCTAAAGCTACGTGAACTGATCGCCACGGCAGAGTACAGGGAGCTATATTAGAATTATTCTGAATATGGTATAAAATTGTTCATTTGTTCACCTCTGTTATTTGCCTTGGGCTATGCTTGTATAGTATGCTAAAAGGGACGTATATCTAACACACAGAGGGAACAACATGACATACAACACACCACCCCGCGCGGGCGATGCTTTGCGTCGCGTGCCACACGCAGCCAATACTGACGCTGAGTGTGCACCACCGGGCCAGCACGAGCGGCCGGGCTTATTGGCTGAGCAGCTCACCGCAGTCGTCCAGGATACTATTACCACCCAGTACAGAAGTGCGCGCCGACGTGGTGCGGCTGACCGGCAGCGCTACGACGGTGGTGAGGTGCGCAGTGTATACTTTGGCCACAAAACTGATAGTGGGCAGCGCCTCACCCTGAGTGCTCGGGCTGCCTTGGATGATGATGGGCAGGTGCACGACCCGCATATTATCATCTACGAGGTAGATCGATACGGCGCGTATGCTGGCGCAGTGCGGTCGTACTACCTCGACGCACCTGACCATAGCGATGCATCGCTGGCTGAGCCACAGGTATTTTGCTATGAGTATGATTATACCGAGCTGAAAGATGTCTTTATATCGCAAGATAAGGTGCACCCAACAGAGGTAGATGGCCAAGAACTAGCCGATGTGTGCGATCTGCTCCAACACGCAACAATCCAATCACCAGACTATTACACCCATCAAGCGCTCAACAAAGGGAGCCGTATGCTGCGGCCCGAGCGTTGGTCGCTACCATCTGTAGATGTGGTGGGGCAGATGGGCCAACGTGCGCTGAAGCTAGTAGCGGGGTCATGCCGAGCACTGCTTAGCAAAAGCAAGCGCATACCCCTCACTTCGCACATGAGTGAGCTGGTGCGCGGCGGCGCGAGCAATGATGCGTGAGTGCTGGCAGGGGTCGGCCTCGAGGATGAGCAGGCCGCTGAGCGCGAGCCATTGCTCTGTCTGAGTAAGGAGGGTAGAAATGAGCGCCAGCCCATCGTCCTTGGCAAAGAGTGCCAGGGTTGGCTCGTGCGCTGTCTCGCGGTCGTCGCGCTGCCAGGCGGGATTGACATAGGGGAGGTTGGCAAGAATGACATCATAGCGCTGCTGCGCTGCCGCGAGGAGGTTGCTCTGGATGAAGTTAACAGAGGTAGCGCCGTGCTGCTGCGCGTTGTGCTGAGCAATGGCAAGGGCCTCGGGGCTGATGTCGTACGCATCAACTTGGCATTGTGGAAGCTCGAGCTGTGTTGTGATGGCGAGAATGCCGCTGCCAGTGCCAACATCGGCAATGGTGCGCTGGGTGGGCTGGATGAGCTGCAGCAGGAGGGTAATCATCTGCTCTGTCTCGGGCCGAGGCACCAGCACAGCGGGCGAAACGACGAAATCGCGCCCATAGAATTCTTTGTGCCCCACCAGGTAGGCCAGTGGCTCATGCCGAAGGCGGCGGGTAAGGAGCTGCTCCGCCTGCGCGTATTGCTCGTGCAGGAGTGTGCTATCGCCGTGGGCATGGAGCCAGTGCCGAGGCCGCTGCAGCACATGGCTTAGCAGTAGCTCACTATCGAGCCGGCTGCTGGCAATACCAGCCGTCCGCAGCTGAGCAGCCGCCGCAGCAAGCCAAGCATCGACAGAGGTAGGTAAGGAGGTTGAGTGACGCATTAACGCATATTGTAGCATAGTGGCGAGGGTGTAGATGGGGGTGATAATGATTCTACGACACACCAATATGCTGTTAGGATTGGTGTTCTACTGTATTGCTCTTGATCTCCTACGCCCTCTTGCTTTCTCGCCCCATTCTATGGTACTATGGTAGCTGTAATTTATTACGTAATAGCAACTCATCCCAGGACGAATTGGTAAGTCTTGGCCAGCAAAGTGTGTAGCCACGCAGCGCTGATGCCAAGATACTGCTAGTCGCCGGGGATTTTACATGGGAGCAAGAGGGCAATGAAAGCACTTCTCGGTACCAAGATTGGTATGACCCAAATCATCAGCCAGGATGGCACGACGATTCCTGTCACGCTTATCCAGGCTGGGCCTGTCGCTGCGACTCAGGTCAAGTCCGTCGAGACAGACGGCTACAACGCAGTGCAGGTGGCGTATGGTGCGGGTAAGAACCTGAGCAAGGCCGTGGCTGGGCATGTGAAGCCAGCCGGTGTCACCCCGAAGCACATTCGGGAATTTCGTGTCGATGACCTTGGCGATGTCAAGGTGGGCGACACATGGAGCGTTACGGAGTTTGCGCTCGGCGATGTCGTGGATGTCACGGGCATCAGCAAGGGTAAAGGTTGGGCCGGTACGATTAAGCGGCACAACTTCAAG
>CALHWA010000153.1 GCA_938036845.1 uncultured Candidatus Saccharibacteria bacterium
TTAAGACAGTAATACCTGGCGCATAATCGTGAAAGATCTGACGGCATTTGCCACACATGTCGACAATTTCGATCTTTCCTGTGTCATCATTTTTACGTACAGCGACGATCGAATCGAAATCATAGATACCTCGATTAATAGCGATTGCCAGTGCAGCTGTCTCGGCGCAGACGAAGCCAAGAAAATGATCGATGTTGACTGCAGAGATCACCTCGCCAGATTGGCAACGCAAAGCGGCTGCCACTGTGTGAACTGGTGGTGTGTGTCGCTGCTCGAGGAGCGCCTGGGCGGTGACAAAGAGCTCATTATCATGATGCATATGGTGAACCTTGGTTATAAAACGAATAGACGAGGCTAAAACTGCCGCAAGAAATCCAACTTACCACTCTCAAAATGCCGCACGTCCTCGATGCCGTATTTCATCATCACCAAGCGGTCGATGCCGCAGCCAAAGGCGAAGCCGGTGTAGGTATCGGGGTCGATGTTGGCTGCCCGCAGCACATTGGGGTGGATCAAGCCGCAGCCAATCAGCTCAACCCAGCCTTCACCGCTACACACCTTGCAGCCGGGGTCTTTGCCTTCGCAGAAGGGGCAGCTCAGGGCAAACTCAAAGCTTGGCTCGGTGAAAGGGAAGTAGAAGGGGTTGACCCGCACATCAAGCTGCTTGCCGTAGTAGCTTTGCAAAAATTCCTGCAAGGTCGCAATCAAGTTGCCGACGTTAACCCCCTTAGCTACATAGACGCCTTCCACTTGGTAGAAGGTGTGCTCGTGCCGGGCATCCAGGTCCTCATTACGGAAGACACGGTCGGGTACAATGGCGGCGATTGCTTCACCCGCATCCAAATTGTGGCGATAGGTGGTCAGGACGCGGTTTTGCATGGTGCTGGTGTGAGCTGGCGCGATTAGGCGGTCGCCCTGCGCATCTGTCTCGACGGTCATGAAGGTGTCATAATCGTCGCGGGCAGGGTGGCCTTTGGGGAAGTTGAGGCTCTCGAACATATGGAACTGATCATCGATCTCGCGCGACTCCTCCACCGCAAACCCCATGCGGTAGAAGATATCAGCAATCCGCTCAATCTCTTGCATGAGGGGGTGAATTGACCCCTGATTTGTTGGCAGTAATGCTGGAATAGCAGTGTTGATATCCATCGGTGCAGTGACATCGATCGGTGTGCGCTCGACGGTCTCAAGCTCCTCGAGGCGGTGCTCAATAGCAGTTTGCACAGCTTGCTTGAGCTCATTAACACGCTTGCCAAATGGCCCACGCTCCGCTGGGGGGAGCGATGTGATATGCCCATACAGTGCGCGCAATTCCTCGTGGCGCAGCACTTCGCGCGGGGTGGTTGATTGGCTCACGGCCAGAAGCAGCTTTTGTTGGATAGCGTCAAGGTCTGTCATATTACCACTCCGTTATTGTTGCCCATTGATAGTTAACGCAACAAAAAAGCCAAAGGTAAGCAGCGCAAGGAAGCCAACGACCAGCCATACCCCAGCTAGTGTGGTTGTTTGCTTGGTGCCTTTGAGGTATTCGGATTGCTCGACGCCGGTGTCGCCGCTTGCTGGTGCGGCGCCGTCGCCAGTGTGGCTGCTGGCAGCTGCTTTAGCACGGAGATCGGCCGCGATGCGCTCTTGCAGCTCGCTGCGCGTTTGGTCTTGTTTCATATATTGTCCCATGTCTTTAGTATAGCATTATTTGGCACGATCGACATCTGATATCGCCGACAAACAGAGTGATGTGATATACTAAAGGCGTAGTATCAACTAGTGAAGGAGGGACGTATGGCTACCAAAAAAGCCGTTTCGACCAAAAAATCGGCCGCGAAAAACTCGGCCTCCCAGCCCCAGGCTGAACCAACCGTAAAGGCTGCATCGACCACATCAGCCACCAAGACTGTTGTCCGTAAGCGACACGAGCCAGCTCTGCCGAGCAACTTGCTCAACATTATTTTTGCTGAGCTGCTTGGTACATTTATGCTCACCATTGCCGCGATTGGTGCGGCAACTCAATTTGCACCACTCTACCTTGGCCTCACACTGCTTGTGATTGCTGTGGCGGTGGGTGCAGTATCTGGCGCGCATATCAACCCAGCGGTCACCTTTGGCCTCTGGACGATGCGCAAGCTCAAGACAGCGCTGGTGCCATTCTACTGGATTGCTCAGCTGCTTGGTGGCGCGCTGGCTGTCGTTGTGCTGAATGGCTTGAGTGGGAGTGCCTTCAAGCTCAGCTTCGAGCACTTTACTACCTTTAGCTGGGCGGTCTTTGGTGTTGAGCTCGTCGGTGCAGCAGTGCTGATGTTTGGTATTGCGGCTGCCGTGTCGCGCGTGGCCGAGCTCAAGCAAACAGGCCAGGCAGTGGGGATTGGCCTATCCTTGGCCGTTGCTGCTATCGTGGCCGGTGGTTTGCTGACACAGGTACAGGCTTCGGTGGACACATCGTCAGTCCAAGACATCAAACACTTACCACACGAACTGCGTGCAAAGAGTGCAACACTCAACCCAGCAGTGGCCATTGCTGCAACAGAGGCACCAGACAGTAGCTTTACTGGCGCACAAGCAAGCCGTGGCGAGACTGGCTATAGCCGCCTGAGCCTTGAGGTGATTGCCGGTACCTTGATCGGTGCTGCGCTTGGTGGTAACCTCTACCTACTAGTGGCAGGCCGCAAAGCAGAATCGTAAGCAACAAGCATCAGATTGAAACCAAGACCACTCTCTTTAGTAGAGTGGTCTTGCTATATTGGCAACTATTCGCCATACTATAGCGTATGAAAGATTATCCCTCACCCCAAGCCGGAATTATAAAAGTAATTGCCACGCTTATTGGTGGCATTGTTGCTGTTGGTGCGATCGCCGTTGCAGCTGCCTTCTTGTGGCCCGCCCAGAAGGCAGAACTACGCACAGCAGATATCAAGCGACTGGATTATGATAGCTCGATGGCGGCTATCAACCAGCAAATTACCCACGACACAGCAGAGGCTGGCCTGCGCAATGAATGTCGCTCGTTTGCCAAGACGCACGGCAAGAAAACAGCGAAAGCTATCTTACTTATCCACGGCATTAGTGGCTGCACCAGTGATATGGCCGATATTGCCAATGTATTCTACGAGCAGGGTTACAACGTTTATGCGCCGCGCGTGCCGCAGCATGGCTATGCCGACAAGAAGCGCCATGGCCAGATCACCTTCCAAGAAATGGTGCAGTACATGACCACTAGTGCGAGCCAAGTTAGTGGCCTTGGTGAGGAAGTTGGGGTGGCGGGTCACTCTGGCGGCGGCAATATGGCAACGTGGCTTGCGCAGTATGGTAATGGACTCTTCTTGCGGGTGCTGCTCATCGCGCCGTTTTATGAGCCAGCGGCCAGCCAGGCGCCCAAGTGGCAGATCCCGCTCATGCGCAACCTTTACGGCAATAATATTCTGCCAGACCGCTACAGTGGTAATGATGAGGTGAATGGCCTGTCATATCGCACCCTGGCAAAGTATGTCACGCTCAAAGAAAACTACAAAGCCAACTTCGCTGCACCAGGTCTCAAGCATGTTGGTGTGGTCGTGAGTGAAGGGGATCACGATATCGACCCAGACCTCGCACACGACATCCCACAAAAAATGGCAACCAACAACAATGCTTCCTTCCAATACAAAAAATTCCCCGCCAGCATGAATATTGGCCACGACATGACCCGGCGTGCCTCACCAGGGGTGAGCGCTCATAGCGAGGAAGTCTTCCAAGCCTACCTTGCTGCGTACGAAGGGAAATAAACAATGGTATAATATATAATTACAAAAGAAAGGAGTGAAATAGACTATGAGGAATTCTAGAGAGGGTAGCAACGGCCACAATACTTCACTTGGTGAGGCAACCTCTCCTGATCCAAAAGAACAGAGCGAGGTTTCGTTTGCTCGTGTGGTGGGGCCAGTCATGCGTCTTGATGATCTGTTAGGATAC
>CALHWA010000154.1 GCA_938036845.1 uncultured Candidatus Saccharibacteria bacterium
CTCATCCAGCAGCTGCAGCAAGGTTGCCAATACCTCTGGCGCGGCCTTCTCAATCTCATCGAGAAGCACCACACTAAAGGGCTGTTTCATCACCTGGGCGGTTAAGCTGGCTGGATCATCAGCGCCATCAGCAATCAGGCGCGACACATCCTCAGGCCGGACATATTCGTTGAGGTCAATCCGGACAATCTTGCCCTCACCACCAAAGTACACGTCAGCCAGAGCCTTACTTAACTCTGTCTTACCCACTCCTGTTGGCCCAAGAAAGAGAAAGGTGCCAATTGGCCGATTTTGGTTGCGCACACCGGCTCGTGCTCGGCGCAAGGCGTCACTTACTACGCTGACCGCTCGCGTTTGGTTGACCATTCGCTGGTGGATGAGCGCCTCCATATTGAGCAGTCGCTCACGATCATCGGCAGTACTCGCCACACTTATTTTCACATCCATCGTTTGCTCAATAGCTTGCTGCACCGATTGCTTTGTTACAATACCATCCTCGTGGTAGCTCGCGGCCGACTCGAGCAGCTTGATGGCTTGGCCTGGCATGGCAAGATCATGAATATAGCGCGCACTGAGCCGATACGCCTCGCGCAGCGCTTGGTAGCGATAGGCCACCTGGCGCTGCCCCTCGGTAATGACGGCTTGCTCTCGCAAGACGCGCAGTGTCTCGGCTTCGTTTGTGGGCACGATGGAGATGCGATTGAGCGCGTTAGCAAGCGATGGATTGCGCCGGCCAATCTGCAAAAATCGCTGCTCATCCATACTCAGAATAACCCTCAAGCGCCCTGCCTCGAGAATAGGCAGCAGCACATTGGTGAGATCCACTGCACCAATCCCTTCCTCAAAGAACAGCTGAGCATTATCCAGGCAAATAATGATATTCTTGGCAGTATACGCCTCACCAAGGACGCGCATGACGAGGTTCTCGAGCTCACCTCGGCCTGGTGCCGCAGCGATGAGTGATGATGAGTCGAGGATGAACACCTGTCGAAACTTGAGGCTACTCGGCAAATGCGCCGAGGCATCGAGGAGCCGCTCGGCAAAGGCGTGGATGATGGTCGTCTTGCCCGTGCCAGCCTGCCCTACTAGCACGGCATTCTGCCGCCCACGAGTGCCAAAGATATCGATGAGCTGATCAATCGCTTTGGTGTGCGACGCAACATCAACAGAGAACATCCCGCCGCCACGACTAATTTGCTCGCTAATATTCTGTCCAAAGCGACGTAACAGTGGGATATAACCAAACGACCAATCGCGTGCCACCCCACCGGTGCGCCGTGGCTGATGAATCTGTGCCACCAACTGGCGCAAGTGGTGCTGCCACTGCACCGCGCCATCGAGATCTTCGTCGTCAAGCTGGAGCTCCGCCAGGATATTCTGGTAACCAGGCACACTGCGCACCAAAGCCACCATAAGCACACTACCAGTGATTTGCTCGAGCTGATTGTACTGGCGGATACGGTCGGCAAATTGCCAAAACTCAGGCATAATGCTCGGGTCGTCACTCACGAGATCCTGCATAAGCGCCGGGCTGAGGCCGAGTCGCAATGCCATAAACAGCCCATCATTGACTGAGCGTAATGCCCAGGCGATATCGCGTGGTGTCGGCGTGGCGGGTAATCGACCCAGGACATCACCCGCAAGCAAACCATCAGCCGTGCCACCGCTGGTGGGCAAATGCGCAACCTCACCCTGATACCACCGGTGGAGCCCATATGGCACCACAGCCAGGCTCGCGATAAACCACCCCAGAGGCAACTCAATAGCTAGCAATGCTCCCGCCCCTGCTACGAGTAGCAAAAATGGCACCCACCACCAGTGGTCGAAGCGGCCCATCTGCACACCCAGGCGGGCCTTCTTGGCACGCAAGCTATCGTAGTGGAAGTCACCTACCATGGCAGCCACCCCACTATCGCAAGCCCCGCCCCCAGCAGTGGCAACACGGGCACAAGCGCCCACGCAATGATAAAGACAAGCCCCACTACAGCAGTTACTGCGAGCGCGACAATGCCAAAAATAATCATAAAGCTCCGCACGATGCCGCCAATCGTTCGCGAGATGAGGCGGTCAAAAAACGCCCGAATCTGCACCCCAATCGGCCCATCCACCGCTCCTGCCGATATCTGCCGAAACGGCGCAAACCATGTTCGCACCAATAGATCGATCGAAAAATAGTCAAATACGCTCACCAGCTTCCCCCACACCATCGTGATCCGCTGCCACCACCCAGCACCATACCACCACGCAAAAAATCCAACCACTATCATACTATGCATTGTAGCGCACTAGCGTGATTTGTGCTACTCATATTGTTACAAAGCGACTCTACCTAGAATATACAGAATGTCACACCCTGCAAATCCATATCTTATTACAAATGAGCAACGAGTCGATCGATTGTCAGATGTGTTTTGTTTGACTCATTACGAATTCTTTTACATCTATCGATGCAATGCATGAGCGCTTTATGCCTGTCATCGTCAAGCAAGAATAAACTGTCACTCTCTTCTATATATGGCTGTAGTAAATTTTCTTGAATCTCCTGCCAGAAAATCTCGTCACTTGATGAGGCCATGAAGCCACTCCGCGCAAAGGACTCAATTACTGTAGTGATATCCTTCATACAATCATCCTGAAAATCCACTTGCTGCAGAGCACTTTTTTTGTCTGCATGGAAGTAAGCGTTTTCCAAATCAAATGTAACAAACTCACCAGAAGGTATAGTTGCGATATTCTTCAATTGCATATCACCATGATGCATCCCATTTGCATGCAGATTCCCGATATATTGGCCAATTGACTCCA
>CALHWA010000155.1 GCA_938036845.1 uncultured Candidatus Saccharibacteria bacterium
CACCCCACCAAAGGAAGTGTAAGAAACCGGTAGGGCGAGATGCAGATGGGCGGCTAATTGTCCTGCGTCTGCAGTGCCTTGGCACAGGTAATTGCCTGCGTGATTGTCTCTTCGAGTGTTTTGCCTGGCTGCCGCCCAGTGTGCTCGGTGTAGAGCGCGTCAAGGTAGCGCGTCTTGGGTGCGCCCTCTGGATGGCCGTAGACGACGTTGTCTGGGTTCTTGCCGATATGGAAGCCAAATTCTACATTGGTGGTAAAGGCGGGCATACCCAGTGTGGGTAGCGACCGGTCGATTACGCGTGGTACCCAGAAGAGTACCACCGTTGCTGCGTCGAGTGCTTCCCACTCCCAGCGTGCTTGCCTGAGGAGGTCGAGCTCGCGCTGGGGCGAGGCATCGTGATTCTCTGGTGCATAGACGATCCCGTCGTAGCCTAGCGCTGCAAAGATTCGCACCGCCTCGGGCCGCCACGATGCAGAGATGAGCTGCTGCGACGCTTCATCGAAGCGTGGTGTGGGGCCAGCGAGGAAGATCGCTGGCTGGCCAGCAGCAGGGTGGTGGAGAGATTGGTTGGAGTAGTTTGCTTGCATGGCTCTAGTATGGCGGGTTGACGAGGAATCTGTCAAATGTTGTAAATCACACGTAGTTACCAAAATCTCATTGATATATAGCGAAGTACAGAGGTAGAATGTGATGTAAGATACACGACGATATTTTTACAACGCTTTGATGGGCGCTGGTTGTCGATATTGCAACGCCTCGGAGATGTGAGCGATGGTGATGTGTGGCGCTTCGTCAAGGTCGGCAATGGTCTGGGCTACCTTGATGACCTTGAAGTAACCGCGTGGGCTCAGAGCAAGCTTGGTGCTGGCGGCATCGAGGAACTGCTTGACCTCTGATGAGAGTGGGATAGAGCGCCGCACCTGGGCTGAGCTGAGGCGGCTATTGCGCATAGCGCTGCCACCATAGCGGGTGGCTTGAGCGCGGATGGCAGTGGAGATGGCGGCTATCGCATGGCGCTGCTCGTGATCGGTGGTGGCGCGGTGTGAGAGCAGTTGCTCGTTGGGGATGCGATTGACGGGGATGATCATATCGATCCGATCCATCAATGGCCCAGACAGGCGTTTCTGGTAGGCGATGATCTGCGTACTACTGCAGGTGCAGGCATGCGTTGGGTCGCCATAATAGCCACAGGGGCAGGGGTTCATGGTGGCCACCAGCATAAAATCGGCTGGGTAGGTGGCACGCCCGCGCGCTCGGGTGACCGTCACTGTGGTATCCTCGAGTGGCTGGCGCAATACCTCAAGCGTCGTGCGCGGATATTCGGGTAGTTCATCAAGGAAGAGCACGCCTAGGTGGGCCAAGCTCACCTCGCCAGGCTGCGGCACTGACCCACCGCCAATCAGCGATGCGCGGCTCGCTGTGTGGTGCGGTGCCCGAAATGGCCGCGCTTGGACGCTTTGGTCGAGCGAGAGACCAGCCAGGCTGTGCAGCTTCGTCACCGCTAGCTGTTCATCTGGAGTCAGAGGCGGCAAGAGGCTGGGCAGCGTCTTGGCAAGCATCGACTTGCCGGTGCCGGGCGGCCCAGTGAAGAGGATGTTGTGGTGGCCCGCTGCGGCGATGGTGAGGGCGCGCTTGGCTTGGGCCTGGCCGTAGATATCGTCGAGCAGGGGTGATGACACGGCTGTTGTTGGTTTATCATCAGTGAGTGATGGCTGATAGATTGGCAGTGGTTTTTCGCCCTTAAGATGGAGGAAAAGTGTTGTAAGATCTGGTACACCATAGAGCGTTACCCCTGATACAAGCGAAGCTTGGGCGAGATTATCCACAGGCAAATAGACAGTGTTGTAATTATTATCACGAGCTGCTTCGGCAATCGTAATGGCACCTTTGACTGGGCGGAGCGTGCCATCAAGTGCCAACTCACCAGCAAAGACCGCCCCAGCCACTTGCTCGGGCCGGAGCTGGCCACTGCTGGTGAGGAGGGCAAGGGCAATCGGCAAGTCGTAGTGTGTGCCATCCTTGGGTAGCTCGGCCGGTGCGAGATTGATGGTGATGCGCTGGGCTGGATATTCCAGCAGGGAGTTGGTGATAGCACTACGCACTCGTTCGCGTGCTTCGTCGATGGCTTTGTTGCCCAGGCCAACGATCTGCAGGGCGGGCAGGCCCTTAGCCATGTCGCTCTCCACATCAATCATATGGCCAGCGAACCCTACGGGCGCAACCGACCTGATTTTTGCGACTTTGTTCATGCTGTCTATAGTTAAGCATATTGGTGGGGTCTGTGCAAATTGTTTTTATTCCGGAGGAGGGGTGTGTGGAGGATGAGCGTGAGAATATATAAGGACATAGCTCACTGCCCATACAAACATAGGCAACGAAAAGGATGCTGCCAGAGAGGAGAAATCGCTAGCCTTCTAGAATGTTCTTGTGTGGCGATAGGCCAACTTGACGCTCAAGCGCTCGAGTGAGGATACATAGGCAAAACCATGCTATAATAGACACGAGACGTGGGGCTGATATAGCGTTCGACGTTTGGACTTTGTCATTGTATTCTGCGAATCGGATATGCACGACACGCATAGATATAACTGCAAAAAATAAAGTTGCAGCAGCATTCCGCAGTGTTGAGGAGATCTTCGCATCTTCCAAGACCGCCGCGGTTGCACTCGCCGCTTAGTCTGGCGATCGCTATGAGGTGCATGGCAACAGGGCATCTCGTAGTGTCATAGCTATGTTGCTTGCTCTCCTGGTGGCAGCGGCACGAGGAGAGGACATATACCGCGCAACGATAGGCTGTATTTTTGGTTTGTTTCTGATCGGCCTCGCGTTGTCAAACACGCAAACAAACCTATGTTCGTAGACGAATACGAGGGCACCAAGCGGACCCGGGGGCAGTACCCGGCAGCTCCACCACATAGAAGATGATTGCTCACCAAGCGTGGGCGATTTTTTATTGACATTATGACAGGTGTGTTGCATTATAGTATGTATTATGACACACAAGGAATATCCATCAAACGTTAACGAATTATGGAAGCGTAGCATAGAGCGCATAAAAGGGCTCGCACAAGCAGCGCTTGGGCATGAAACTGGTCGCGAAGTTGAGAATAAAATAGCCCTTCTCGCTCAAGAGTCTGATCGTGTACTGACGGCGAACGGATTTGTGAATGTAGGGGTATATGAGTCGGATGAAGCGCCCAAAGGAAACCTAAGCATTGTTGAGTGGCGCTCAGACGTCGCGCCGTACGACGATGAGGCGTATATTCCACGGGACTCACAAGGTGGTGATGCTAGTGCGGCTTGGGCTGAGCAGCACCCAGTAGCACGGTTCGCTATGATACATGGTGTACATGTGCGTGATGGTGAGATTAGCCAAATTGGGCCATGCCTTGTAACGCTCTACAGCAAACCGCAAAATGACAGTCCGCTGCCACCGCTGCCAGATGAGTGGCAGTGAGAGTCGACCAGGCTGGAATCTCACAGTGTTGTGTTGTGGGTGAGTATATAAATCGTACAAATCACAAACACTGCTGCGAAGTATCACCAAGGGTCGCGTGCT
>CALHWA010000156.1 GCA_938036845.1 uncultured Candidatus Saccharibacteria bacterium
CTGTAAATCTCCCGCTTTTTAGCTTCGTAGGTTCGAGTCCTACCTCCGGTACCATTTCTGCCGCTTTAGCTCAGCTGGTCAGAGCAACTGTTTTGTAAACAGTAGGTCTACGGTTCGAATCCGTAAAGCGGCTCCATACGTATATAGCGAAGACTTTCTTAAGGAGGAGGTCTTTTTTGTTTTTGCAGTTACGTAGTAGCTGTGATTGGTGGGGCTTATTTATTCCCCACTCTTTGTATTGGCTATCGTAAGAATAATGTTGGAAGCGTGGTAATTGTAACTACGTATTTGTAATGATATAGCGATATGTCAATAGCAAAAGGGCTTACGCAGCGAGAAATTCCACCCTTAGAATGTAAATAAGGCAGCATACATATTGCTGCCTTATCGATTGTACTATTATACCTTATACCGCTTGACGCTACATCGTAATGCGGCGTGGCGCGCTGCGCTGGATGCGATTGGCAGGCATTGGAGCTCGTGCTGGCGGATGAACAGCGGCGGACTGTCGACTGTATGCAGCATTTGGCTGCGGCTGCGGAGGTGCTTGAGTATACGCTGGCGCTACTGGAGCAGGCAATGCAGCCGGTGGATGGTAATACGCCGGTGAAGGTTGTTGCTCTACCTGCTGAGACGGCACAGTAATGCGTTGCTGAGGTTGCTGGCGAGGTTCTGGTTGTGCTCGGTGGTGCTGCGGTGATTGCGCAGAGGTAGGCTGGGGTTGCAGCTTGGCGCGGATGCGCTGAGCTTTTTTGTGGTCGCCAGCTCGTTCGTAGCCTTCGGCCAGGAGCTGGTATGTTTGGGCACCAGGCTCTAGCTTGGCAGCTCGCTCAAGTGATTCCAACATTTTCTTACTATGGCCGAGCTTTTCCTGCACCTTAGCATAGGCAATATGTCTGGCAGCGAGCTTGTCCTCCATCGCCAGTGCTTGTTCAAAGGCGAGAGCAGCTTTGTCGTAGCGCTTGGTTTCGTAATAGATGAGGCCAACGTTGTGTAGGCTTGATGCACTTGGCTCCAGACTCTGAGCGATCTCAAAGCACTCAATCGCATCATCAAATGCCTTCTGCTTGGCGTATAAAATACCGAGGCGGTTATAGGCGGTTGCATTCCGCTCGTCCACCCGCAAAATCGTCAGCAGTGCCTTTTCGGCGCGGAGATAACGACGATCGCGGAGTGATTCCTGAGCTACCTCCCACAGGCGATCAAGCTTGCCCGAGAGGCGCATTGGTAATTGTGAGGTGGTCTCGGCAACTGACTGCTGCTGCCATAAGGCAAAGGCACCAGCGCAGGCTACCAATAATAATCCATACATAGTTATAGTATACCACATGCCAGCAGCTGAATCCGCACGCTGGCATTAGCAGTAATGCGCTCGTGTGCGCGTGCGATACGCTCTGCCTGAGCAAGCAGCTGCTGTGATGGCTGCGTCCGGAGTGTATGCCATGCAATGTGCAATACACACTCAAGCAAGAGCAGCGCACGAGCTCGATCGTGGCTATAGCGCTGCCCAATCATGATGCGCTGGCGGGTAGCACCAGTGATATATTGGCGCGCGTCGGTCATTGCCAGGGCAATGGTGCGGAATTCCTCGCTATTAGCGGCCAAGCGTGCGATCGTCGCAGGTTGCTGCTGAGCAATAAACTGCAGCTGGGCGCGGCGCGTCGGGTCAATAATGCCAAGCTGGCCAAGCTGAGCAGCTGTTTGGGTTTGCTGGGGTGGGATGATACGGACGGTCTGGACGCGTGAGCGAATTGTTGCCAGCAAGCGTTGGGGTTGATGGCTGGTGAGGATGAGATGAAGCGCCTGGGGCGGTTCTTCGAGGAGCTTAAGGAAGGCATTTTGGGCGGCAGGTGTCATCCGGTCGGCATCATCGATAATGACAAATTGCCGAGCCGTTGCCTTGCCCTGAGTAAGTGTGTGAAGCGAGCGGATGTCATCAACGCGAATTGTCCCGCGTTGCTGGTCATCATGGCCCTGGCTGGTGTGGGGCCGGAGGATAAGTGCGGTGCGGCTCGCAACCTGCTGCGCTGCGGTCATAAGCCCAAGCCCAGGCGCACCAACAAGAAGCAATGACTGTGGTGGCTGCTGCGCTAGCTGGGCAAGACGCTGCTCGGTGCGGGGGTTATAAACGAGCGATGGCATCGGCTCCCTCAGGAAAGAGTGCCATAAAGGCTGCTGGTGGTGGTGCAACAAAGGTTTGGCGCACACCAGCACGAGTTGTGATTTCGAGCTGGTAGGCGTGCAGAAGGAGGCGCTCCCCTGCTGATCCATAGACGCGATCACCAACAATCGGTGTGCCAATATACGCTAGATGGACGCGCAGCTGATGTGTCCGGCCAGTGCGGGGGCGCAGCGCGAGCAGGCTCATACTGGGCTGTGAGGCGAGTACTTTATAGATTGTTTGGGCAGATTTGCCACGTGGATCGGCTCGGAAGGTACTCGGTGCGGCCGGGTTACGCCCCAGCGGGACATCGATCTTGGCTTGCTGCTGACGGGGTTGCCCTGCCACAACCGCTAGATATGTCTTCTTAGCGTGGCGCTCGGCAAATTGCTTCTTAAGCCGCTGGAAGGCCTCGGGTGTACGTGCACCAATCATTACTCCGCTGGTGTCGCGGTCGAGTCGATGAACAATCCCTGGCCGATTTGTCTCCAGTCCAACCGAAGTATAGCACCGGAAGAAGTCTGCTACCGTAAACTCATCATTGAGCGCACCCTTGCTATGTGTGAGGATACCAGCTGGCTTATTGATAACAATCACATCATCATCGATGTAGAGGATCGGGAGGGTTTTGTCGCTATGGTCGGTTGCGTTAGGTAGATTGATGGCGATGCTGTCGGTTTCTGCTACCAGTTGGCGTGGCTGACAGACGACTCTATCGTTGACAGCGACGTGGCCAGCCTTGATGTGTTTTTGCCAAGTGGAGCGACTGGTCTCGGGGTGGCGCGTTGCAAGCAGGCTATCAAGACGCTGGGTGGTGCGCTGCTGCTGAAAAAGGTAAACGTCCTTACCCTTGAATGGTAGGCCGTAGGTTGCAATGTCACTGAGTGGGTTGGGGAGAATTTCCCCTGTTGCAT
>CALHWA010000157.1 GCA_938036845.1 uncultured Candidatus Saccharibacteria bacterium
GGGACCGCGCGTGCGTGCCTTCAGCGCTGCCTACCCGATATGAGCAGGGTGAGTGTGCCGTTGAGTTCAGTAGCCTCACCTGGTTCGCTCTGGGCTCCAGGCCCGCAACCAGTCCAGAGCCTGAACCGATGTGAGAGGAACTCTGTGACGCGTTTCCGAGCCAGTGGTGAGGGTTTGTATAGCGATGCTGTGGTGCGCTTCAGCAAGCTCGACACAAACAACTGGAAGCCCCTGCTCGCCTTCCGCAAGCGTCTCATCGCGGGCGAGGTGGTTCCGGAGCCGAGCACGGCTAGCGTAGCGCCTACTGCGGAGGTGAGTGAGACCCCGACAGCCCGCGGCGTCCGCAACATGGCCTGCCGCCCAATCAGCGCAGCCAAGAAGCAGCAGATCCTCGATCTGGCCTGTACGGCAATGTCTGTCAGCCAGATAGCTGCCGAGGTCGGCGTCGCAGAGACCACCGTCCGTGCTACCTGCCGCCAGGCCACGCAGCCGCCCCGTCGCAGGCGACGCTTCACCACTGATGACCTCCAGCGTGCTCGGCAGCTCCACGCCCAGGGGCGTACCTACATCGAGATCGGGCTGGAGCTCGGCTTAGGACGGGATACGGTCAAGAAGCATCTGGCGACGGCGCAGGGGTGATTGGTAGCCAGAACGACAATGACCGCACCTAGGTCAATCCGCAGTGTATTCGCTACTCCTGCTTGGCATCTCTGCCGGGTTGCTGCGCTGCCTGCTGCTCCAGCCGATCGAAGTCACTGACGTAATTGCGGTCCTGGATGATGCGAAACTTCTCGAACTCGCTCAGGGCGTGCTCGTCGGCTTGGGCCTTGGAGATGTGGCCTGCGCTGTCGAGGATCTGGCGGTCATCCAGGTCGAGGAAGGCGTCAAGGCGTGTGGCCCAGTCCTCCATCGTCATGGGGATCTGACGGCGGGCACGGGACTCGGCCAGATCAAGAAAGGCGTTGACCAGGCGGCCGAGGTCTTCGAGCTCGTCGCGGGTAAGGTAGTTCTTGCCGATGGTCACGTCGCCGCGCAGGATCTTGCCGTCGGGGCTGTTCGCCCAGCTGGTCAGGCCCATGTGGGGCTGGTCGGCCCTGGCACGAGACTGGATGAGCTCGGCGGCAGTGTGGCCGTGGACGGCGTAGTGGAGCTTGTTCTGAACGGTGGCGAAGAAGCGCTTGGTGGTAGGGGCGTCCTTGTTGTAGTCGATGCTGGTGGCGTAGATGTCGGTGACCTTCTGGTAGAAGCGACGCTCGGACAGGCGGATCTCGCGGATCTCGTCGAGTAGGCGCTCGAAGTAGTCTTCGCCCAGGAAAGTGCCGTTCTCCATACGTTGGCGGTCGATGACGTAGCCGCGGATGGCGAAGTCGCGCAGCACGCTGGTGGCCCACTGGCGGAACTGGGTGGCACGCACCGAGTTGACGCGGTAGCCCACCGAGATGATGGCGTCGAGGTTGTAGTGGTCGATGCTGCGTGTCACTTGGCGTGAGCCCTCGGATCGAACTATCCGGAATTTCCGGATAGTTGCCTTACGCTCCAGCTCACCAGAGGAGAAGATGTTCCCGAGGTGCTCGCTGATGGTGCGTACGTCAACGTCGAACAGTTCGGCCATCAGGCGCTGCGTTAGCCAGATCGTCTCATCCTCGTAGCGTGCCTCGATGCTGGAATCACCGTCTTGGGCGGTGAAGATGAGGAACTCGGCGGTGGAGTTGCGGATGAGTTTGGTGGGAGGATCTGGATTAGTAGTCATACCGTTAATTATACTTCCGATCGATGACTATTGGCAAACATACTACACGTTTCGGAATTGTGGTCTGCCGTCAGTTCTCAATGCTGTCGATCGTTCTCAGTGTCCCGTCTCGTAGCCAACCAACAACGGTCGTAGCTAAGAATAGAACGCTGCGCGCGGTGGCTTCGTCGATATCTTGCGGTTGATCACTGCCGTGTCGATCAGGCTGGTAACCGATGGTAGCTAGGTCCGTGAAGCTGTTGAGGCCTATCGTGTGTGTCTCCTTCTGAGAGGTATTGCATCGAGTGGGTGAGCCATGTTGAGCGGCCCCTGACATCCTGCTCCTCAAGGCTGGCCGTCAGCAACGGCACCACGTGAACGGTGATAGTTCACTCCCCGTCACCAACCTCCTGTACTGCCTTCTGATGAATATCACGTATTTCCTCGCCAACTTCGTCGCTGGCCGATGCTTCTGTATCCAGCATATCGATCGTTTGTATGATGTAGTCGCCTATACGTTTGAAGTCATCTACTTCATCTGCCGACGGCTCCCGCTGTTCATCGACGCATTGCTGACGTATCAGCTCCAGACGATCGATGCCAAGAATAGAATTGTCAAGCATCTTCCATTTTTTAGGCGGAAGTCGCCGTGCCATGATGATAGCCTGCTCTCTTAGAACGTCGCTGGAGAGCGACCGGCGTTCTGTTCCCCATTGTCCGGACTGCCGGACGGGTGCACTAATGGCGATAATGCGAAGCAGCTCGCTACAAACGAGTCGGCGTGCCGCTCGGTGATCGAGTTTACGGCGGTAGACTTCCAAAAAGAAATTGATAGTGGCGGCTCCCACTGCACCAATGATAACGCCCATTGCGCCGATGGCTGCTGTGATCATGTTGGTTCTCCGACAGAGATGCTCGAGGACAGCAGTCAAGATAGCAGCGGATAGATCTCATTTACACTGAGGTTGATCAATGTGGGTGTAGCAGAATAGGGCGTAATGAAGTCTGGAGTCAGGTAAGGGTTCCTAAGTTTGTGCACGAAGTATCAAATCTTAAAAGTCGCTATTGACATCTAGACTGGAAAGCATATAATCGTAAGTAGACACAGGCCAACACCGTGTCACCAGAATCTCCGGCGAGTGGTTTTCAGGTCACACTGCGGGAGATTTTTGTTTGATTTGAATTATTGCGGCTTTCGTGCAAATACCGACATGAAGTCTCTTCGGCTACTCCGCTTGTCTTCCTTGACTTGGACGCAAAAGTGCTCACCATCTTTCGTCATTCCATAGAAGCGATAAAGCACGAAAGTCCTATCGTCTGCACTGAAGGAAACTTCTGGTACTTCTCGCGAGCTACGCAGCAGTTCGATAGCCGCTTTGTAGAAGCGCAGCCGCTTCCGCCGCTCCCTTGGGTGCTTCTGCATCAGGTGAGTCCAAAATACGTCGAGAAAGATCTTGCTGCTATTGAAATATTTCGACCTCACATATGGTTGTCGTTTGCTCGATTGTGCGACGACATGATACTCGGCTCGAGCCCGCTTTAATACTTCATCATAGGATGATCCAGACAAACGCGAATATTTCGATGTATAGACATGCATTACTTCAATCAGTATACAATGATTGCATGCCTATGAGAAGGCCACCAACAATGCCTTTTCCAAAGAAGACAACTTCTTCGATGGTTATGAGTCCGAGTCATGCAACGGCCGCTCTTCTATAAACTCCCTGAGGTTATCCAGCATTTGCGTTGCTTCAGTCATGAGGCGTGCGATGTACTCCTGTGGCGTATCATTTCCGAGCTCTTCCTCTAGATAGGCCTGTCCACTGCTGCCTGATGAGTGTGCCGCAATGCGTGAACGCATCCTCTGGATTCTTTGCAGAAGACGGACGTCGCGTTCGGTGTGTTGGTATGACTGGGCCTCGAGGAATTTCTTGAGCTTGGCGATACCTTTATCGCCCTTGGTGTCCGAAAGGTACGAGGCCAACTTTTTCTCGTTGAGACAATCTACCAAGACGAGTGCGAGGTTTATCGACTGCGTGCGAAGTTCTGCATCGGTGTCATTGACGGGGATGCGCAGACGCTGAAGCACGCCAGCGTCTGGCCCTTCTGCTTTGCGATGGAGCCGCCATCCCCAGTGCTCGTCTCACGAGCTCTGCAATTGGTTGTACGCCAGTTTAAAGCAGTGTTCTGGGTTCTTGCTGTTGGTTGGCTGGTTAAGGAATGCCCGACGAAAAGCTACTTCACTCATTTTCTGTGTCGGAGGAACATTATAGGCAAGCCAATGAGTCCAGTGCTCTGATGGGATATCTCGACCAATGTCTCCAAGAAACACCGATATGACGTCGAAGAACTCGTTGTCTATTTTAACGCCCCACAGGTGGGAACACGATAGGTACCCGTCACTCACCGTGTACAGCTCGGAATCGTCATAGTATCGCTGGAGCACCTCAGGATTAAAGAACACTGGCGTGAGATAATGAGGCGCGTCCGGATTTTTTCCGAAGTAGTTGGCAAGACGATCTGGATCGCATGTATACTTGACTAGCTTGCCGTGTTCGTCTTCGCCGATGATGAACTCTGGGTAGTCCGCAGGATCAGCCTCGTCCCAAGGCCAGATTCCGCAGGTGTCTTGGGGTGGAGCGGGAATAATTCGTTTTGCTAACACTCGAGAGAAGACTCGTCTCTCTTCTCCTGATATCTGACCAACATTCAACGAGGCAAAAAGTAGGTCGATGTTACTGTAGTGCTCAAACTCGAGATCGGAGAACTTAGTTGAGTTTTCGTTGCATGGTATGAAAGTAACGGAATCGACGAATAGAGCTGCGTCGAGTTGCCGCGCAGCCATGTAGCGCTTTAGTATAGGTGTCCGTACTTCTATTCTTTCTTCCTGAAATCTGATAGCAAGATTTTTTGATCCGTCATTTTTGACTTCGTAGTAGTTGCCGGACTTTGGATCCTGCCACAGGTTCATCAGGAGTCTGAATTCTTCGGACACTATCCAAGCGTCTGGTACAACGCCGTGAAATTGGTGAAAGATAATCAATGGTTCGAAGTCTGGCAGTTTATTGCTTCTCGTATACGAGATTTCATCTCCGCTAGTTGAAAATCCAGGAATTCCGTCGCCCCTCGTGAAGTCCCAGCCAGCGTCTGAAAGAATTTTGTCGCGCATCCTTGGCTGAGCAAACGCCATGTAGCGACCGCCGTTGTTATCATTGTCGAGGTGCCAGTCGTCGTACACGACTGTCCACGGGCCATCACCGTTGATGAAAGCGGATTCGATCATCCGCTCTTGCTTGAGCCGATCCCTTATCTGTTCACGTTCGTCGTCGTCCAGTTCGCTGTGCTCTGTCATCGTGATTCCTTTAGGTCAATTATGCTTTGCTTGGGTGGTGTGTTTTGCATGGGAGGACCGGCCGTCTTTGCGCTATCCTCAACCGTTTCGCTATTCACCGATTCTTCTATTATACGAGAATCGCGAAGAATTGTGGCAGCGTTTAGGGAAGTTGCGCTGGAAGTGGTCTCATTTGCTTCCGATTGTTTGTCCGACCGCCTGAACCAGAGACACCAGCACTCTTCGCAGTGTCGATACACCGTCATGATGGCAGCGAGGCGTTTGCGCTGATACGCGACGTGTTGCGTCATACGGTGGCCGCATTTACAAACTGGCTCTATGGCTGAGGGCTGTCTGCTGCTGACCCGTGTCTTCTTGCTGAACACGACACTGCCGTCGCCGAGGATGACTTACGGCACCAGGGGGAGCGGCCCACCTGGTCGATCCTTCTTGAGCCACTCGTAGTACCTCCTGGTGATACCTCGCCGATTCTCAAGTTCATAGTCGGGGAGTTCTCTATCGAGCGGAAGTGGCTGCGGTACGAGCAGTGAGAGGTGACGGCCAGGCTCGATAGTTCGATCGATTGTCGCCCACACGGTGGAGATGGCGAGCGACTTTCGGAGATCGCCCTTGGGATTGATGCGTCTAGTGTAGACAGACCACAGTGGCCGCAACCGGGCGGGCATGGCACCCACCCGGCTGATGAAGTGATCAACGGGGCCGTAATTGGTGACGTGGACGCAGCAGCCTGGGTCGCCCACCGCTGACTCAAGGGCGAGGCGAAGCCCTCTGGGCTGACGGATAGCGGTGGGGATCGTCCGAAGCAGGAAGACGATAGCGCAATCGCCACAGGAACCGCGCTGACGATCGTGGCCCAGTTGGCAACCGTATTCAGCATGACCGTCCTGTCGGCTCGGGGAGTGCAGGCCAGCGGCGGTGCTGGCTCGCGGATGGGTTACCGTCGACGAACGGACTAACTTCAGCGTCTTCAGCCAACGTTCGCATGGACGACCCCATCGTCGTAGGCCAGTGCTAGCGCGACGATTATGTCAGTATCTCAGTCGGAGGGTGCCGTGCACGACAGGCGGATGGTCACGGTTGCGTTGCGAGGCTTCAAGCGGGACGTAACGTCCGCTCCCAACCACGGCGAAGACTTCACTCCGTCCAGCACAACGCCGCTCTCAGAAGCCCTTCGATGCTCAACCACTGTTGGAAGAGATGTCGACGCCCTACGCTTATCTCGAGATCAACTTGGTGCTTGGCTTCGGGTACGGCATGGGCAGGAAACCCCTACCTGTCTTTGGCTGCAACGTACTATCGTACTACTTGTCCGTGAGTGTGTTGCCATATTCGTGCCGTACTTCCGTAAAGAGAAGACTAGCTAACCCAAGAACTCCTATCGCGTACTGCCTTGCATCGTCACGTTCCGATACCCCGTGCCGTACTGCATTAGAGATTGCCTGCGTAAAACCGATAGCCAGGCTGCGCCAGCCTTCAGTCTCATTGCTTTGAGAGCCAAGGCGCAGTTGGCCGTTATCGCCGAAAACTTTCGCCATCAGTGACTTACCAATTAAGCGCTGGCCGTTCTTGTCGGTTGGAGTGCCCGCCCACTCTCGGACCTTGCTTTCTACAAATATCGACACTTGAGCCGGAACCTTATCCCATTCTTCGCGCTGAACAAGCGTCTTAACATGTTCCCATAGCTCTGGGTCATAATCGGTAGGGGTAACCACTGAATCGTCGTCATCCAATTCAAGACGAATCTTATATATTGCCGCATCGATAATACTACAGCACTCTTTAATGCCGGATTGTCTCGCATTTATATAGGCGGAGTCATCGCCGCCTACGACCCATGCGGGGCAATAACTAACCGACGTCTGCTGTGTAACTAGATAGTCCTGGTCGCCGAAATACCCGCTAAGAACGACTCGAACTTTTCCGTCCCAGGTCGAGAGACCCTCGCTTTCGTGTACGACATTTAGGTGTTGTGCTTCTTCCTTGAGTAACTCAAGCTCCTTGATGGCGAGGTCCGCTCTCATGAGCATAGTGTAGCGCGTCGCTCGAAAGAAGTCGTCATTGACAAGAGATGGCGAGATCAAAACAAGTCTCGTTACTGGCAGATGGGATATATTGGCTATGCTGCTGAGTCTGCGTATGACGGTAAGTAACAGTTGGGTGGTAGGCTGCTTCTCAGTGGGGAATGCCAACGATAAGCACGCAGAGCGCACTAAGAAGGCCAAATAAGATAAGTCCAGAGTATCGGGTAGACTGCGGCAAGGTTAAGTCTTCTTGTTGCAACGCGTCTTTGCTCTTTAATTCCGATATTAAGTTCATGAGATGAGCAGCCTCTGCTCGCCAATTTCTTTTCCCTAAACGAAGCATGCTCTCGGGTGGCGTGAAGCTAACAAGAATTGAGCGTGTGATGAGAGGTTTGGCGGCGTCTAGCAGTTGCTTTGCCTTAGCGTCTTTAGTCTTATTTCTCGTGTCGTTAATGACATCCTCTACAACACGCTCTAGCTCTCTCTCTGAACGCATGTGGAAAGCTCCGAGAATAATCATGCTTATGGCAGATATGGTCAGTTTGATGCACCAATATGCCAACTCGTGTCGATTGAATGATTCTTCTCCGAAAGAACGCGCTACCTCGACTATGCAGTAAATGGTTGTAAATAACGCAATGTCGATAGCGGCTGATTCGAGGCGACCGAAAATGAAATACCGTAATACAAGGTCAATTATTACGACGCCCGCGATGATTGACAAGGGCAGATAGTTGAGATGAGCGATGAAGGTCATTATCTGACACCCCACTTATCGAGAGAGATTTTAATCCCAGTTCTTGAAGTAGGTCGGCGGAACGGATTGGCTTGACTCGATCCATGTTGCTCACTTGCCCCTTGTATATCGCAGAGACGACTACTTCGTCAACAGAGGGACCGCCATGTGTGCCACGATGGTAGCCAAACCGCCAACCCAGGCGAGGAACAGAACCAAAATGAGTATCATTATCGGCGAACAGCAGAATGTCAGCAGATCGCCCTTCGACGTACGATCGTGAATACTGATGCAAAAAGTCTGGGTACTTACCCATAAGAGGGACAGAAGGAATAGCCAATGTCGGAGCTTCTGCCGAGGTTAATGCCAATGGATCGGAGCCACTCCGTACTTCATATGTCAGCCCATCTTCGCCGTTATCATGCAATAAACCATAGCCGTCATCAGAAAGCACGTGAGTGTCTGTTCCCTCGCGGTAACATGCAAGAGATATTTCAGGGTTACTAGCAAGAAACTCAGTAATTTCTAGTGAATGGGGCTTTTCGCTTTTGGGTAAGTAAACATAGGCCGATCCATCGCCACTTGTTCGGATGTTAACGCGGTTCTGGTCGATGTACCGTGAGTTAACAGAAGATGCGATATTGGTTCGCTTCATGACCTGTTTTAACGAGGTATGGTACTGGATTGGTCGATGCCCATGGTCTGGCGCGATCAGTATCGAGGCGTTATCCCATATTCCAGCATTCTTGAGTGTGCATGCGAGCTTGCCAAGAGCTTGCGCCGTTCGTTTCATTTCTTCATAAACGCGTGGTGAGTCAGGACCTTCAAGATGAGAGAGCGAGTCGACGCGGGGTAGCCACGCGACCGAACGCGAATGTGGATTGTCGATGATCAGTTGTCCGAGCTTATTCAGAATACGCTCTGGGTGCTGCGATAGGAAGGATGATTGAATTTCCGCTCCACGACGAACGACGCTTTGCACTGCAATCCGAGCCATGCCAGCAGGCGCATCTTCCAAAAAGGTCGTAACCTCACTCGACAAGTCACGATTCACGTCAAATGGGCCACGCAAGCTCAAATAATTACGGCAGCAACTGCAGTCTGCTGCTTGCCATCGATGGCCAGGAATATGGTGTTCGTCTTGGAATGAGCCGGTTAGAATCGACGCGTGAGAAGCAATACTCACCGAAGGAACGTTGGAGATAACATTCTCGAGGAGTGCTCCGGTGTCTGGCTGGAGGTAATGCTCTTGAATTTCAGGAAGTTCCCCGCGTTCAAGCAGATCTATGAATGTAGACTTTCGCCAGCCATCGGCAATGATGACGACTTCCGACCGCGACGGTTCAGTCGGTCGATACTCGCCTGCACCCATAGCAGCATTCACCTCCATGTATCATGAATAGTATTATAACTATATCGTTGGTTTATGTAAACTATCCGATTGTTTGTCGAGAAAATAATGTTCGTTTACCGTCCGTTGCTGAAAGGGGACTGAGTGGTAATGCTCAGTGGGTGAGGCGGACAGTCTAGTCGTTGATGTAGAAATCAGCAAGCTCCCTAGCTGCCGCTATCGGCAGGGCCGCCTGTCTGAAGCACTGGTACTTACTGCATATCGCACGCTAAGACTAGTACGGTTCGTACGCTGGCCCGTCATCAGTGCTCCAATCAACGTTGTCAGTGTCGCGCTCACTGTCGATCCACTCAGGAATATTGTCGCAGGGAAAGTAGTCCGGTGTAGTTTCGCCCGAATAGTGCCATCTGGCTTCGATGCGACTAGACCCGCCGATCGCGAGATAGCACCCGCCAATTGTTCGTCGCCAGGCGTACCATGCTTGCAAGTCATCTTGTACTTCAAGGTGGATGCCATGTGGCGCAGGAAGGTTGCCGATAGTCAATTGATTGAATATGATGGAGGTGTCCTTGTAATAGTGGTGTTCGGGGCGGTTGCGGTACAATCCCAGCTCAGTGCAGTAGATACTAGTGAGTGCATTTTTGGTTTCGTGAAACTCGCGACGATCGATCCAGGCGCCGCGCTGATCTCGCCCCGGAACGCCTGCGAGCTGCTTAAGCCGCTTGTTCCGCTGCCGGTTCAGACGCCCATTTCTTTTCACTACTTCACGATGTCTTTGCATGACATTGGACAGTTCGCGAGAGTTAGCGGCATTTGCAGCGTCGAGAAGTTGCTGACCATAGAATTCTCTTACGTTCTGGAGGCTCCAGTGGAATCCGAGAAGGACGGCGAACTTAGTCGAGTAACTGATATTTTTATTGTGTATCGAGAGCAACTTCAGTTTCGTTTCTGCTGCGGCAATGAACGCGAGCGTGTATGAGAATGGGATCAAAGCAATTGGGAGAAATACGGAGAACGCAAACAACCGTAGCTGCTGGGAAGCTTCGCTACTTGTGATATCGTTGATTACGTACTTTGTCACGTAGAACATTAAAAATGCGCCTACCCCAACTTGTATGTAATGATACAGTCTTATTGTGGAGGAGTCTTCTGAGTTCCGTTTTCCGATTTGACTCCCGATGATCGCGAACCCGAGAATTACTTGCAGTAATAGTTCAGCTGGATAAGGGAGCGATGTGATGTTTATGTATGCTGTGATAATTGGTGATATGCCAAGTGTTGCCTTGAGGATATTTTTGGCTAGCTGCGCGCTGCTGTTGGCTTTTAGGGGCTGTGCAATGAGCGTTGGGATCCCTGAAAATGCTGCCAGAATGATGGTGTCTTTTGTGAGTGATCGATCCCATATTCCGAACTTGCTTGCGATAAAGGTCAACGTGGCGACTGCGGTGCTGTAAAATAGCAAAACCCAAAGAATTGTCGGGCTAGTCGTGGCCTTAATTGCTGGTAGCCAGGCTTGCACTAGTCTGCGTCGATCTCTGAGTAAGGCGATAGCGACGATTAGTGCCACTAACGTAATGGTTGCTTCTTCGCGCGAGTTCAACATGGCGGGAAGGTGGCTTTGCTGCTGCACATGGCGCCATGGTAGTCGATTAAGGAGGCGAGGCTACTTCTTCGCCCTACTTCTCCAGCAACTCCCTCGCCTCCACCCCAATCTGCTCGGCCAGTCGTTCTAGGCTCTTGAGGGTGAGGTTGCGTTCGCCGCGTTCGACACCGCCCATGTAGGTGCGGTGGACGCCAAGTTGGTCTGCGAAGGCTTCTTGGCTCAGGCCTCTCTCCAGCCGGTAGGCACGCAGGTTCCTGCCCACCGTCTTCTGGAGATCACCAACAGCCACATCTCTCAGCCTGGCCACCTGCTACTTGAAGGTCTACAGACTGATGAGTAGCATCAAGCCGAGCGAGCGGTACACGATGCGCGGTAGTAGAGGGGAGGAACGCCATGGTCATCTCGCTCCAGGCGCTGGCCGAGGCGCACATCCCCACCATCCTCGAGGCGTGCGCGGACTGGCCAGAGCTGGCGCAGTTTGGCCCGCCCTACTGGCGGCCGAGGAGCAGCGCGGAGCTGCGCCGCAAGATCGCGGACACGGCTGGCCCGCAGCCTGCTACGTCCTACAGCTTCGTCCTGGCGGATAGCGAAGGGCGGCTGGTCGGTGAGGCCTCGATCCATGCCATCGACTGGCGCAGCCGCGTTGCTCAGGTGGGAATTTGCATCTGGCGGCCGAGCGATCGGGGCCAGGGCTATGGCGCGGTGGGCAGTCGGGCTGTCATTGACTGGGCGGCTGGCCACCTGGGGCTGCATCGCCTGGAGGCGTGGATCCTGGCGGGCAACGGTGCGTCGCTTGGCCTCTTCCGCAATCTCGGTTTCGTCGAAGAAGGCCGGCTGACGCAGCGGTACCTGGTGGGCAGCCAGTACATGGACATGCTGGTGCTGGCACGCATCACTGAGGTGTAAGGAGGTGGGCGCAGGGGATGGTCGGCGGTGGCCAACTGTTCGCTGTTCCCTGCTTTTTAGTCCAATATCGCTGTTCTCCGTCGGCTGCTGCCGCTGGTCTGGCCTTCGCGCCTCGCGTTGCGGTTGGCTGCGGTCGTGCAAGCAGACGGTGCTTGGGGGAGAGGAGGCAGCATGCGGCCTGAGCAGCCAGCAGGTGAAGCGGAGCGCTGCCCTGCGTGGTGCGCCGTCAACCACGAGGCGAGCGATGAACTTGATGACGTCATCCACGAGAGTGCTTATCTCCCCGTGGCGGGCGTTGTCCCTCAGTACGGGAACGGCGACGGTGGGCCCGAGCGACAGGCAGTACCAACCGAGCTCTACCTGGTGCGCTACCAGTACGCCGGCGAGGCGGACGAGTGGCTCTACCTCGGCGACGGGCACCACGGGCTGGACGTCAGCCCCGAGACGGCGCAGCGGCTGAGGCGAGCGATTGTCCGGCTGATGGGCACTAAAGCCGAGCGGCGTTGAAACAGCTCCAGCAGTACCTACGCTGACTGCTGCCCCAGCTCGGGCAAGCGGGCTTCTACCAAGCGGAGGCGACGATCGAGGTCGCGGAGTGACTGTCTTGGGTGGAGAAGACGCTCTCGTGCATCGTGTCGCGCACGCC
>CALHWA010000158.1 GCA_938036845.1 uncultured Candidatus Saccharibacteria bacterium
GGTCTTTAAGCTATTTCTAGTAGATAATGATATAATATAAAAAATGAAGTATATCACTTAGTCGTATACAATTAAGTGAAAATCTTGAAAACCACAGCGCTTCAGAAAGGAGAAAATATGCGACATCTTTTTATTACCCGTGGAATTCCTGGATCTGGTAAAAGTACCTTTTTGCAATCTGCTGGGCTTGGCCCATATACACTGTCTCCCGATACTCTGCGCCTAGCGTATAGCAGCCCAGTGATGAATGATGTAGGTCGCCTCGTTATGCCATATCAGGATGATCGACGGGTGTGGCAGCAGCTTCACGAGTTGCTTGATATGCGCATGGCTCGTGGTGAGCTCATTGTGGTTGATGCAACACATACAACGAGCTCGTACTTTCAGCAGTATGCACAGCTTGCACAGAAGTATCGCTATAAGCTGTACGTTATAGATTTTGCGGATGTGCCTCTTAGGGTCTGTCTAGAGCGTAATCGTCAGCGTGCACCACATAAGGTAGTTGATGATGTAGTTCTCGAGAAAATGCATGCCCGCCTCTCGACCTGTGTTATACCAAAACAATATACCGTCATACAGCCAGCAGATGTAAAAGAGCTTATCGCGTCATATCAGCAACCGATTAATTTGAGTCAGTATGAGCACATTCATCACATTGGTGATATCCAAGGATGCTATACGCCACTGCGTGAATATTTTGAGCAGCATCCCTATACCGAGCACGATTATTATATCTTTACAGGAGATCTACTTGATCGTGGCACAGAGAATGCAGAAGTGCTGCAGTATGTGTGTGATAATTTTGTCGACAAGCCAAATGTGACGTTTATTGAAGGTAACCATGATGGTTATATTTGGCAATGGCTTACTCACCAGCCGATAAGAGCGCGAGAGTTTAACGGCCGAACGCGAGCACAACTAGAGCGTGCCAATATAGACAAGCGTGCCGTCAGTCGCTTGATGAACTCTATGCAAGATTGCCTCTACTACACATGGCATGATAAGCGGGTATTTGTGAGTCATGCGGGAGTGAGTAATTTACCAGAGAATCCTCTGCTGCTTGCTAGTCAGCAGTATATTCGTGGTGTGGGGCGCTATGATCAAGTTGGTGCTATCGACGATGCTTTTGTTGCTCATACCTCTGATAATGTCTATCAAGTGCATGGTCATCGCAACGCTCAGAATTATCCAGCGCAGTATAATCAGCGGTGCTTTAATCTCGAGGGCAAAGTGGAGTTTGGTGGCACACTACGGGTTGCGCAGCTTGCCGAGAAGGGCTGGTCGGTCGTTGAGGTGAGCAACCAGTCGGCTGAAGGCATCCTCCACCCGGAAAACGCACCGCTCATCCATAGTCTACGCACCAATAAACTGATTAGCGAGCGGTCACTGCCGGGTAACATTAGCTCATTCCACTTTAAACCAAAGGTGTTTTATGATAAAAAATGGACAGCACAAACAGTGCGAGCCCGTGGACTATTTATGAATACGCTCACAAATGAGATTGTGGTTCGTGCCTATGATAAATTCTTCAATATTGGTGAGCGACGAGAAACTGAATTTGCTGCGCTCAAAGATCAGCTTGTCTTTCCAGTGCGCGCCTGGGTGAAGGAGAATGGCTATCTTGGCTTGGTGGGCTATGATGCAACACTAGGTGACCTCGTCTTCGCGTCGAAAACAACGACAGAGAGCGATTTTGCTGGATGGTTTCGTCGCTTATTTTTGCAGCGCTATGGTAAGCATGTTGATGCGATCCGTCAGTATCTTGCCGAGCACAATGTTTGTTTGGTCTGCGAGGTGATACTCCCGACAGAGGATCCACACATTATCGAGTATGCACAAGACCGGATTGTTTTGCTCGATATAGTGCATCGCCAGGCGAAATTTGCCGCAGTTGACCAAGTTGAGCGTGAGCGATTTGCGGCTATGTTTGGTATGGAAACCAAGCAGCTTGCGGCGACGCTCCAGACGTGGGAGGAGTTTGCGGCCTGGTATGAGCAGGTGCAGGGGCTTGACTATTTGTATGACGGTGTACCGATCGAGGGCTTTGTCATAGAGGATGCTCAGCATTGGCAGGTTAAAGCAAAACTCGATTATTATTCATTTTGGAAGCGGATGCGTGGTGTGCTTGATGGACTTAAGGCGGGGCGTAGTCCAAAGCGTGCCGCTGCCTACCCACACCCTGAGTACGCAGCGCGCGTCATTGCCTATATGCAGGGCATCCCTACTGATGCATTGGCCCAGATGTCTATTATCGATGTGCGTCGCCGCTGGCAGCGAGAGCAAGAAAAAGTCGTATAGCCGTATTACCAACCGTACCCTTCGCGGTATAATAGAAGCATGAAAATGATTCGTTGGTTGGCGAAGCGGTGGCACCGCGTAGCGGTAGTGGCTGGGGTGCTTGTTGGGCTAGCTGCACTTCGCCTTGTATCGGCGCAAACAGGGCAGTGGTCGCTACCTGATCGATTGCAAGACTGGATAACGCTGAGTTTGAGTGTGATGATCGAGGCATTGCCATTTGTCATGCTGGGGATATGCATCGCGATTGTCGTGCAGGTGTGGCTGCCGGCCGAGCGCTTGCTTACCTATCTGCCGCAGCAACCATTATTGCGTCGAGCTTGTTTGTCGCTCCTTGGTATTGCGCTGCCAGTCTGTGAGTGTGGCAATGTCCCCTTAGCTCGCGGCCTGTTAGCAAAAGGGCTCACACCCAGTGAGTCTCTTGTGTTTTTGCTTGCTGCACCAGTCCTCAATCCAGTGACAATCATCACAACGCAGCAAGCATTCGCTGGGGATGCAACCATACTATGGGCGCGAGTGCTTGGTGGCTTTATTATTGCTAATCTTGTTGGCTGGGTCTATGCACGCTGCCCAGCAGAGGAGCTATTGACCAATACGTTTGTTGCTTCGTGCCAAGCAGATCATGTGCAGCAGAGTAAGCAAGTAGCAAGCCTTACGATATTTCGACGTGAGGTGCAGGCGATGCTGCCAGCCTTGGTGGTTGGTGCAGGGTTAGCGGGTCTTGTGCAAGTGCTGGTGTCGCGCGAGGTATTGGTGTCGCTAGGGAGTCAACCAGTATGGTCGGTGATTGCAATGGTGGCATTGGCATTTATCGTCTCAATTTGCTCTAATGTTGATGCGTTCTTTGCTTTGGCATTTCGCCAGACCTTTATGACTGGGGCGCTTGTAAGTTTCTTAACCTTTGGCCCAATGATCGATATCAAGATGCTAAGCTTGCTGCGCACGACGTATCGGCCGAGTGTGCTGCTCCAGGTGAGTGCTATTGTTGGATTGGCATCGATAACTCTGGGATTGGTGGTGAATTATGCGTTTTAGGCTATTCTTGTCCCGAGTTGCACAGCAACAAGGTATAATACTCCTTTTTGTCATTGCCGTGGCGACGCTGTGGCTAGCTGTGACTGGTCGTTTGACGCTCTATATTCATCAGCGGTATGTCGTCTTTACGACTAGTATGGCAGTGGTGGCTCTTGTGATGGCGAGTGCGAGTGTTATTACGCAATCACGCACCCACCAGCAGACACACTTCGTTTGGTGGCGTCGCGTTGCTGCGTGTGTGATGGTATGTATAGTCGCAGGCATGGCGCTATTTGTCCCACCGACAGCACTAACGACAACAACTGCCACGCAACGTGGTATCAACAAAGGGGCGGTAATTCGGCTATCTACAGACAAGCTATCGCAAGCATCTATCTTTGCTCAGCGAGATTATTCGCGCCTCACGATTAAAGAATGGGCAGGGTTACTCGCGCAAACGCATGACAGCGGGTTTTATCGTGGCAAGACAGTCAACTTGACAGGGTTCGTCACGCCAGATACAGCGGATTCGCAGATTTTTTATGTATCTCGATTTGTCGTGACGTGTTGTGCGGTCGATGCACAGGCGGTTGGCGTGCCAGTCTATGCACCTAGGTGGCGTGAGCGCTACCAGCCTAATAGTTGGGTAACGGTGACGGGTGACTTTGCCGCGCATCCACAGCAACATCGTCAGCAGCCGATTGTCATTATGCCGCGTTCGGTTACGTCAACCACCCAGCCAAAGGAGCCCTATGAATACTAAAAGCTGGCGGTGGGTGCGTCAGCGATGGCGATTTTCGCTTGTTGCGATTGGATTATTAATTACACTGAGTGTGTTCACGGTCCTGAGCTATCAACAGGGCCCACGCTTGCGTCATGCAGTGCTGGCAGACGACCCGAATATAGGCTACCAGACAGTGCAACTGCAGTTTAATCAGCCAGTCAAATCGGTTGAAACTCATGCAATACGAATCTCGCCGCGCGCAGACTTTACCGTTATAACAAATAACGCAACTGTGACGATTCAGTTCCGACATCGTTTGCGAAGTAACTCGCAGTATCACGTGGCGATCGATCAGGTAGCTAGCGCCTATACACAGCAGCTCGCAGCAGCCAGTTATCACTTTAATACGCCACCAGCACAGCTCTATTATCTCAAGCATCGCGATCTTACAGAGACAAAAGCAGAATTCTACGTCGCACAAGCGACGGATGCTATCGTGCAGATGAATCTGGCAACAAAGCATGAGAAGACACTTTACCAAGCAGCACATATTATCGACTATGCAGTAGTAGGCTCTCGTATCGTTGTCCATACAATGAATGATGCAACAACCAGTGAATTGCATCAGGTTGATAGAGAGACTGGTGCTGTATCGCCGTTATCGTTGCCTGGTAAGGGTACAGTGTCTCGTCTGCGAGCGATGGATAATGGAACGGTAGGGTATCTCTTTGCAAAGGCGGACAGCAAAGAAAGGAGCACTAATCTCATCGTGCATGACATTGCAGCGCAGCGCCACCACACTATGCGTGGCCTTAATGGACAGCCATTACCAGTGTATGATTGGCGCTCAGTATCACGTGGTGCAGCAGTTGTGGTGCGAACTCGCGGTGACGATGTGCTGCTTATTGACCCGACTGGCAAGCACGCTATGCAACCACTTGGCCAGGCAGCAGTGCTTGGCGATGTATCATATGATGGCAAAAATATTATCATGATGAAAACGGGGGAGGGGTATTTTGCACTCAACCTAGAAAATAGCAAAAAATCACCCATTACTCACCAACAAGGAAACGACGTCATATCATTAGCTGCATTCTTACACACCCGCAGTGGCTATAGTATGGAGATAACGAGTGTTAATCAGCAGCACATATTGCAGCGCCAAACAATACT
>CALHWA010000159.1 GCA_938036845.1 uncultured Candidatus Saccharibacteria bacterium
GCACATCCGGCCCTGGTGCTGGCCTCTACCGCGGTGGCACCAATATCAATGACGATGACAACAACAAGCAGTTTGAGATCGCCTGGCACTCCACTGAGCACAATACCGACCTCTGGCATGTGTACGAGCGAGCCTCGCAAGTCTACGGCGACGCCAGCTACCGCCAGGAAGCCGACAGCCTGGCCAAAGTCATTATGGAGAAACTGTGGAACAAAGCTGAGAACCGTTTTGACCAAGGGCTTGACGACCATGCCAAAGCGCTGGACACCTCCAGCTGGGGCTCTATCTTCCTCAACGCAATTGGTGAGTACGACAAAGCCAAAGTCTCGCTAGCCTACACACGCAACTTTGCCATGAGCCGCGCCGGGTCTCAGGGTTACACCCCATACCTCACCGGCACGTACACCCCCACCGTCTGGTTTGAAGGGACATTTGGTGTCACCCAGGCCTACAATGTCGCAGGCAACAAAGACGAAGTTGCTGCTAGTGCCCAGCGAACGTACCCATCTCAGGGAGCTAATGGTGCCTGGCCCTACGTCACCAATGTCGACGAAGCGAACCAAATGACGAATGCTTACTCCGTAGCCTCTACTGCTTGGTACTTGCTGGCTACTGCCTACCCCGACGCCATTTGGTCAGAATGCCGCACCGACAAAAAGCCCGACGAGAAGAAGCAGCCACCAATGGTGCGCCACATCGGCAAGGTCACCCTAGACAAGTTCCTCGCTGGCGAAGACAAGCCACTGTGGGTCTTCATCCTTATCTCGCTACTTGCTCTCTTGGTTGGCATTGCCGCGCTTATTCTCTACCTTATCCGGCGTTATCGCGCTAAGAATGCTGCCACCACACAGCTGGGTAGTAAAGATAATAACAGCCCTCCTGGTGGGCCACCAAGCCCTGGTAGTGGTAGCAACACACCTCCACCAAGCAGTCCACCACCCGCAAGCGGCCCATCAGCCAGCAGCGACCTGGGCGGCCTCGCAATGAGCGCCCCACCACTCACCACTACCCCGCCACCACGCCGCCCTGGCACAGCACCCAGCCGCGGCACCTCCATCGCCGTCCAGAGTGGCACCTCGCACCACGCATCACCACAACCTGCGCCAAGCAGCCCACCACCACGACCACCAAGTGTATCGGGTTAGCTCGTAGCAAGAAACCACCAGTAAACACTGGTGGTTTTGTTTGTGCAAAAGGCTTCTTGTGCTTATATTGTGGTGATCTTGCCCTTCTAATACTCTCCTGCTCACATCGTGTTAGCTCTTGCATAACAGATTATCAAGCGAATTATCAGTACAATACCACCATTCTCGCCTAGACTATTTTAACTAACAAGCTTCAGTACAAGCTAGTGAGTTTTCGCTATTTTTTGTGCGCACATCATAGCTAATGTGTGCTATCGTACATGGGAGCATACTGATGTGCCACGGTCTACGTATTTGCCATTGCAATTCCCCACTCATCTCACATGAGTGGTGCATGAAACATCATAGGCTACAAAAGCCAGGCTAATCCAGCTTCACCCCTGAATACACCGCCCGCGTCGTCTCGTCGATGTCGCTTTTGAGCTGTGGGAACGGCACACCTTCGCGCGCCGTCACGCCTTCAAAAATCCAGAAGACGCGCTCGCTAAAGCCCCAGCCACAGGCCGGCGGCATGCCGTATTCCAGCATCTCCACAAAGTCGATATCCAGCATCATGGCTTCCTCGTCGCCCGCGTCGCGCATCTGCTGCTGCTCCACAAAGCGGTTCAGCTGGTCGATCGGGTCGTTCAGCTCGCTAAAGCCATTGCCAAGCTCGCTGCCAGCAATCACTGGCTGGAAGCGTTCCACCGTCTGCGGGTTATCCGGGTTGGTTTTAGACAGCGGGCTGATGAACTTGGGCGTATTAACCAGCCAGACGGGCCCAGCCACCGTCTTGCGGATGTTTTTCCACAGTTTATCGATGCCGCGTGGGATGGAATCGGTCTTTTCTACTTCCAGGCCGTGTTCTTTCAGCTTGGCAGCGACTTCCTCAATCGTGGTATTATACACATCAATCCCGTAGTGCTTGTGGATCACCTCAGCATAATCCTGCCACTGGCCGCTCATATCGACCTCAAACTCACCCAGGGTAAACTGCAGCGTGCCAAAGGTTCGCTCCAGCACATACTTATACATGTCTTCCATAAAGCGCATGCCCTGCTGCCAGTCCCAATAGGCGGCGTACCACTCCATGGCGATATGCTCGGGCAGGTGCTCATCAGAATAATTCTCGTTGCGAAAGCGCGGGCCAATATCGTACACCTTCTCGAACCCTGCCCCGAGCAGGCGCTTGAGCGGCAGCTCGTGACTAATCCGCAGGTAAAACTGCTGGTTATCCAGCGCATCCATGTGGGTCACAAACGGGTTGGCATCCGCCCCACCGGTGGTGTGTTCCAGCACTGGCACGTTAACCTCAGTAAAGCCGTGTTGGTTGAGGTAATCGCGCGTCGCCTGCCAAAACACGCTGCGGCGATAAAAGCGCTGACGCACCGCTGGGTTAACATTCATATCCACATAGCGGCGGCGAAAACGCTCTTCTTTATTCTCGAGCTTTTCTGGCATTGGCCGCAGGGCTTTGGTGAGCAGCCGCAGCTCACGTACCCCAACCGAAATCTCACCCGTCTTTGTTTTTAGCACCGTGCCAGTCGCCTCGACAAAGTCACCTGTATCGAGTAATTTGAGTTGCTTCATACCGAGAATGCCGCGCGAGGCGTCGAGCTCGGCCATTGTGTCGCGCTGCAGATAGAGCTGCACTTCGCCGCTCGCGTCTTGCAGCTTGACGAAGGCCAATTTGCCAAAGCTGCGGATAGACACCACGCGCCCAGCCACCGCCACCTCCTGGCCAGCCAGTTCGTCGTACTGCGCCACCACTGTCGCACAGTCGTGTGTGCGCTCGGTGTGTGCTGGGTAGGGGTCGATGCCTAGCTCGCGCAGAGCTGCTAATTTTCGTAATCGTTCGTCTCGGTAGTCTTGTAATGTCGCCATAATTGCTTGCTATTATAGCGGAGAATGGGATGGTTGTCGACTAGGACGGCAGCCTAATCGCTCCGCTCTACCAAGTTCTTAGAGAAGTGCGGCACTTAGCAGCTAATCTCTCTCCTATTTTGATTGCGAAGAAGTAGTCAGCGGTGCACATGCAATTGCTTCTGCACCAGGGCCAGCTGCAGTCATCGAGGCCTGTATATCTGTACCCACGCGCCCAGTGCGGGGCGATGTCTGCATATTCGAGCCGCCACTGCCAGTCTCGCTTGGGCCAGTCATAATGGCAATTGGCACCTGCTGCGCCTCGCCTTCTGCGCTGAATGGATATACCAGTGTCGCTTGTGTCCGTTCTTGTTCACCCGTCGAAAATTTTACCATAGTGAGTCGTGTTGTGCTGCCATCAGGGTTTGTGATGGTTGTTTGTGGGTTTTTTGCCGTCACGGTTATTTCTTGGCGGGTTTTATCGCGACAATGCGTCTCGCCAGTAGCTGGGTCGGTTACAAAGGGGTTCTCTGCATACTCCGCCAGCTCACCAGAGCTAGGGTGTGCCACTGCGACCAGGTTTTTCTCGCCATGGTGGTAGTGCTGATAACCAAGATAGCCACCACCAATCAGCGCAGCCGCAGCTGCCGCGAGCGCGGTGATTTGCCGCACTGCTGGACGTTTATTATACTTGGATTTCGACTGATTATGATCATGGTTTGACTTCTTATCTGTATCCTCTGCGCTAGGGAAACGTGCGTGTCGTGGTGTGTATCGAGCCATCGTCGGTCTCCTTGGGCTGTTAATGGTTGATTACTTATCATAGCATAACATCGACAATAATGCAATGATGGTGAATTGCTTATGGTTGAGGATGGTTCTTGCACATTGCCCGCAGATTGAGCACTATTAGACTAGGATTTTTGCGTATATATGCGCTTTTCTCATGCCAAAACCAAAGGCCAGCCACTCACCATGAGCTTTCTCGTGTCATCAGGCAGATGCAATAGGAGAAAGGCAAACGCGCACCATAAATAAACCACAAGAGCCAGAGACATGCGCCACGTGTGAATCAACCCCTACTACCTCTGCCAGTACTAATAAAAAACCGAGCAGCTCGTACTGCTCGGCCTATTATCTTGAGATACGCTTATTGCACTTGCTGGATGGTGTAGGTGATCTCGCCCTTGGGGGTGGTGATTGTCACCTGCTCACCTGCACGGTGGCCCAGCAAGGCTTGGCCAAGGGGCGACTCATCGCTGATCTTGTTCTCCAGCGGATCGGCCTCAACTGGCCCTACCACAGTGTAGGTCTTTTCTAGCCCAGCGTCCGAGACGAGGAAGACAGTGCTACCTAGGTGGATGGCACCAGTGCTTGGGGCAGTAATCTGCTCGGCATTAAGCAAGATCTCCTCGATCTCGGCAATGCGCGTCTCCACCACACCCTGCTCCTCGCGGGCGCTGTCGTACTCGGCGTTTTCACTCAGGTCGCCGTAGTCGCGGGCCTCAGCAATCTTCTCGGCAATCTCGCCGCGGCGGCCCTTCAGCTCCTCCAGCTCTGCCTCGAGCTCTTGGCGGCCAGCATCAGTAATCTGGTAGGTTTTTTTCATTATCTTCATACTCCTTTCTTGCAAAGTCGGTAGGGCAAGCCAGGGGCATGGCTATGCCTTGCGACAAGCTCCGCAATGGTTACCTAGTGTAGCAAGCAATTGGCTTGTCGTCAAGCGCTGCTGCTTGCCTGTCCGGCGATCTACGACCTCCCACTCCTCTGTCTCAAGCAGCCGGTCGCTCACCGTGACGCGGGTTGGCATGCCGAGGAGCTCTGCATCGGCAAATTTCTCCCCAGGGCGGGCGGCGCGGTCGTCGTATAGCACCGTAATGCCAGCGTGCTGCAATGTATCATAAAGCTTATCTGCCGCCGCCACCGACTCCTTGCCAATCTGCACCAAGTGTACGCGGGCTGGAGCTATCTCCTCGGGCCATACCAGGCCTTTGTCGTCAGCGAATTTCTCTACAATCACGCCCATCACGCGGGTAATGCCAATGCCGTAGCTGCCCATGTAGGCGTGGTGCTGGCGGCCATCCTCACCGGTAAAGACCAAACTCATCTCCTCTGATTTTTGGGTACCAAAGTTGAAGATATTGCCCACCTCGGCCGTACGACGTTTTTGGTAGACTTCGCCAGTCTCAGGCGAAATATCACCTTCTTTCGCAAGTTTAATCTCGACGAACTCGCTTGGTCGCGGTATATCACGGCCCCAGTTAGCGTTATAGGCATGCTGACCAGTTTTATTGGCACCAGTTTCAAAGTTCACCATATCTTCACATGAATCATCGACAAACAGCCGCACATTCTCTGGTAGATTATATAGCCCAGCAAAGCCTAGCTTCGCCCCTGTTGTTGCCTCAATCTGTTCACCATCCGCCAAGCGCAGCCACGATACGTTCGCCACCGCCTTAAGCTTATCTTCGTTAATTTCATAGTCACTCCGTACTACCGCCAGCAACATACCATCTGGCGAATCGTACAACATTGACTTAGTGCTAGCTGTGCGCGGAATGTCCAACGCTTTCGTCAGCGCTTCCGTACCGATGATATTTTCGTCATCTAACATACCTAATGGTTTCATGGCAGCACCAGCATCTGGGTTCGGCGTTGCACGCACCGGTGCAACTTCGGCGTTGTAGGCAACATTCGTACTTGGCACGATGAAAATATCGTCCTCACCTGCCTCACAAATCGTCTGAAATTCGTGGCTAAACTTGGTAAAAGCTCCGCCGCTGGCAAACGTCACGTAGGTGTCATCCCCCAGGCCAAAGCGGTTGTAGCAGCGCTTGTAGGCCTCGATCACCGCTTGGTAGTAAGCCTCCAAATCCTCCTTACTGGCATGGATGCTATACATATCCTTCATGATAAACTCACGCCCACGCATGATACCGCTCTTGGCGCGTAGTTCATTGCGTAGTTTGTTCTGGAATTGGTAAACGCTGATAGGCAGGTCTTTGTAACTCTTAAGGTAGCTGCGCAATAGTTCGATAATTGGCTCCTCGTGTGTCCAGCCAAAGCCGACCTCAGTGCCATCCTGCAGGTGCGACTTGAACCACACGTCCACCAGCTTATCGCTCCAACGGCCAGTCTCCTGCCAGAGCTCCTGGCGCTGCAGGGTACTCATCAGCAGTTCTTGGCTACTGATGCGGTTCATTTCCTCGCGGACAATTTGCTTGATATTCTCCAGCACGGCCAGGCCCAGCGGCGTATAGGAATAGACGCCGGCCATCGTCTTGTGCACGTAGCCAGCGCGAATCAGCAGCTGGGCGTTGTGCGCCACCTCATCGGCGGGGGCTTGTTTGCGGGTACGGGTAAAGGTGTGTGATAATCGCATAATCTCTCTTATAGTAACACAATATTGGCAAAAGCGGCATGAGACAGCCAGGCTGAATGCTCATAATTTTACCTCAAAACTGATCGCTAACGCAGTCAGCTCACCAAACAAGAAAATATCTGGAGGCCAGCGACCAAATATACGGAAAAGCACGATCATTCTATCTGGCCGGAACATTTTCGGTTCGGTGAGCTCCTGCGCCAGTGGAGAGACGCCGAGAAAGAGAGGTTAGGATTGGTACGGGAGAAACGATGTCGACACAAAATAAGGTTTCTGAGTTGAGCTCGCTAGCCAGCTCTTCCCTACCCAACCATAAAGACAAACATCGCCAGGAATGCAATCGTGTTCTTGACCATATGGATGAGGATGCCGGGCCATATTGTGCCAGTCGTATGGCGCAGTGCCACCAGCACTACGCTGAGCATCGCTACATCAATGCCAACGTTGAGCTGGCCATGCACATAGCCAAAGAGCCCACTCACCACCACGGTAATGAGCCACAGCGGCATGTGCGCGGCATGGAGCTTGCTATACAAATAGCCGCGAAACACCAGCTCCTCAGCCACTGGCGCTACCACCACCAACATTGCAAAGGCAAGCAAGCGCTCCGTGCCATAGAGCTGCTGATAGCCAAGATTCTGTGCCTGAGTCACATCAAAGCCGGGCAGCCACTGCTTGGCCGCCGCCAGCGCGATCATCGACAGCACAATGTAGATAATAAAGCCCACCAGTGCCCAGCCAAAGTCGCGCCACTGCAGCGAGCGCCGCCACCCAAGCTGGCGCCAGGTGGTGCGAAAGCTCGCTGGCGCCTTGGGCCGCACGCGCTGCACCAGCCACGGCAGGCCAATCAGCAGCGCCAACGCCACGACATAGACCGCCGTTTGCATCATGATAAGCGGCAAGACTGGCACCGACTCTTGGCCATGAAACAGGAGATAGAGCACTGTGTTGCAGAGTAGCCCCGCCCCCATAAAGCTCAGCCACACCCACAGTGGCCAACCGAGCCACGAGGCAACGCGCAGCAGGCGCTGGCGCGGTGTGAGCGGTGGCTTGGGCTGGGAGGAGTGAGCGGCTTTGGGCCAGAGAGCAACACGTATCATGAAGTGAGCTCCTTATGTATTACCATTACGCGATTGAGCAACCATAGCTCCCTGCGCTGCAACCCTCCACGATAACGCTCTGCCCTGCTACACTGCTTAGCCTGCATCAGTGCACCAACTTCCCAATGTCAGCAATCGTCACCAGCACAATCAAGCCAAGCAAGCACAAGAAGCCAGCCGCTTGGATATTCTCTTCCATCTGCTTGCTGAGTGGTTTGCGCAGCAGGCGGAAGATCGCCATCACGGTCCAGCGGCCACCATCGAGCGCAGGGATGGGCAAGATATTCATCACTGCCAGCGATAACGCAATGATCGCCGTCAGCAGCAACACGTGCACCACACCGGCCTGCCCTGCTGCTGGGAAGATAATGGCAAAGATCCCCACCGGGCCAGCCACGGCATTACCCACTTGCGATAAGTTTTGCTTGGCCTGCTGGCTCGTCGCGCTGTCGCTACTAAACTGCTGCACCAGACTGGTGGCGAGATTTACCACCATATCACCCAGGCCTTGGAGCGTCGTCCCAGTGAGCTGCGCTGTTGTCACCACACCGACAATCGGTGCCGACCAGGTGGCGCGGATCGTATCTTGCTGCTTGGTGAGCTCTGCCCCCAAGTAGCCTTTGCGATCGGGGTTATCTTTGCGCAGCGCCACCATGGCAGTGGCTTGCTTATCACCGCGAGTATACACCACAGGCACAGTTTCGCCCTTGTGCTGGCTGGCAAAGTGCGCTAGGTCGGACGTGCTGCGCACCGTTTGCCCAGCCAGCTGGCTAATTGCATCACCCTGGCGGAGGCCTGCCTTGGCGGCGGGCAAGCCAGGAGTAAGTGTGCCCAGCTGCACTGGGTGGTTACTCACCACTGCGTCGCTTGGTAGGTAAAATTGGTTGTCGATCATCTTGGGTAGGCCCACCCAGGCGAGGCCAGTAAGGAGCACCACTGCGGTCAGCCAGTTGACGGTCACGCCAGCCAATAAAATCTTGGTCTTCTGCCAAAAGGTTGCTGCGCCATAATCACCAGGTTGATCGGCCGCATCATGCTCGCCCTGCAGCTTAACAAAGCCACCCAGCGGCAGCCAGTTGAGCGAGAAGCGGACATTCTCGCCCAGAATACTTTTTTTGATCACTTTGCTATAGGCCCGCGGTGGGAAGCCAATACCAAACTCCTCCACACCACACCAATCCATTCC
>CALHWA010000160.1 GCA_938036845.1 uncultured Candidatus Saccharibacteria bacterium
GGTAGAAGCCATGAGGAGTCCTTTCGAGAAGAGAAGAGAGGAAGACGACCAGCCGGGCTGGTCATCTCGGGCCGACGGCCCGTGGCTGCCGCTCTGGGGAGAGCAGGCCGTACCACCTGCCACCAGCCACGCCAGGCCAGCGTTCTCCGCTGGTCTCCCGGGCTCGTGGCGTTGGTTAGAACGGTAGGCAGGCGGCACCGCAGCACCGTCAAAGTTGGAAGAAAGTTGGAAAAGCGGGCTCGCTCAGGCGTCCACCACTGACGCACCCGAGCAGCTACGAGCCAGCCCTACTGCGGTCGGTAGTGCAGCGACGGCGGCAAGGAGCCAGTCCGCCAAGCCAGGAGCAGACAGCGCGCCTCTGTTGTTCGGCTCCCCCGCTCTACCGCTCTATCTCCTGGTTTGTCCCGGCCGCTCGGTCTAGGCTGGCTTGCGGCCCGTCCACTGGGAGCTCCGTGTAGCCATCGCGCCTGGCGGGCGCTTCACTGCTCACCCGACTGCCGTTCACGCCTTGCCCCTACTTCCCCAGGAGGCTCGCTCATGTCCCGCGCTCATCTCGACGCCGATGACGCGGCTTCCTTGCTGCGTGAGCTGGCGTGGCTGCGCAAGCGTGGTGGCTTCACGGCGGCGCGGCTGGTGCACGCCCCGATCGTCGATGAGGTGCTGCGGGGCAGCTTGGAGGACTCCTTTGAGCGGCTACGCCATCGCTTTGTCTCGGCCATCCACAGCCTGAGTGAGAGCGGGAGTGAGCAGGATGAGCCGCTGGTGGGTGTGCTGCTGGCGGCCTTCGCCCTCAGCCCTGAGACGGCGGGCAGTGGCAGTTTGCTGGAGCGGCGACGAGCCATGGCGAGCCGCATGGAGTGCAGCATGGAGACGATCGCCTCGCGGGAAGAGGCCGGCCTGCGTCTGCTGCACAGCCGCCTGGTGGCTGGGCGCTACGCTCAGGCACCCTTGGTGCTGGATGTGCCGGAGATGCACGGCGGGATCATCTATGAGGAGACCACCACCCTCATCGTGGTCGAGCACCGTCAGTGGCGGGGCACGGTGGAGCACTACCGGCTGGCCAACATGGCCGGTGAGCTGGACTTCGTCACGATCTCGCGCTCCTACCCCGCTCATGTCACGGCGCAGCCGGGCGGGGAGTTCAGTGTCAACAGCCGCCCTGTCGAAGGGGCTGGGTGGAATGACCACTTCTGGCACATTGACCCTGCCACCGGCAGGCGCACGCCGATGCAGGACGCCACGCGCTACGACCTCGCCTTCCGCCTTGAGCCACTGCCGGGTGAGGAGCCGACCACGCCGATCTCGCTGGCTAGCCGGGCCTTCCACGCCCGCTCACTGCTGGCCACTATCCAGGTGCGCTTCATCGGGGAGGTGCCAGCCAGCATCTGGCAGTTCACCGGTGCTAGCCCCTTCGCCCGTCCCCAAGCCGCCAACCAGTACAACCGCGCCCACCTGGATGCCCAGCAACGCGCCATCCTTACCCAGCGTGATGTGCATGGTGGGCTGTTCGGCGGGTTCGGCTGGGAGTGGTGAAGGGCGACCGTCTCAGCAAGTGAGACAGCCACGCATCAGTAGAGCGCCCCCCCCTGTTGGAGGCATCCTCAAACATCGGTTGATGGCGATAGACCAGCGAGCGGCTAGAAAATCCAGCGGTCGCTTTGGATAAACGCAAAATGATTGATACAACTACGACCAACCCTATTGGCGAGAATCGAGAATCATCGGGTAGGCATTGTGAGATGCGCCTACAGGCGGCAAACTACGTTATACACAAGCAAAGACATGCAATTTCGTAGTTAAACATGACTCAAAACTACAACGCATTACACACCGGATCGACCGAGAGCTGTAAGCAATTCTTGAAATTCGAGTACCCTCTGAACATCTCCGCTCAGCACGCCGCAACTCTACACCAAATCCTGCAGGTCAAGCATCAGACGAAATTATAAATGGCGAAACAATAAGCTATAGGGCCGCTATACTGCAAACGGGAAGCCCTATGTCAGAAAGGAGAGCAGCCAACTCTGATTCACTAAAGTTTCATCATCAGATATACTGAAAACTAACAACATCAACAGTCTAGGAGGACAACATGAACCAAACCATCCCAACCATGTGCTGGTCAGTAGCAGCAAAACCGAGCGCTCTTGGTGTTCGTATGCACGACGCAGGATTTCACGCAGCTAAACTAGACTACAAGTACATAGCTATCGGATCAAATGAAATCGACAAAGTTATATCCGCCATGCGAACTTTGAACGTGAGAGGATTAGGTATATCTATGCCACATAAACAGAAAGTCATCAACTTGCTCGAAGAACTCGATACATCAGTTGAAAGTATCGGAGCTTGCAATACGGTAGTAAATAACGAAAACACCCTGAAAGGATACAATACTGACTGGATCGGCGCATATCGAGCCTTATACGAGTCTAAAATTAAAGATTATAAAACTGTACTTATCGTCGGATCCGGTGGGGTTGCGAGAGCATTTGCGTATATGCTTACGAAAACAAGCGATGATATAGACGTTTCTATAGCAGCAAGAAACGAATGTGCGCGCAAAAAAATCGCCTCTGACTTTAACATCGACCATCAATTTGATCTCGACCATATGCCGCAAACGGATCTTATCATAAACGCAACTCCAGTAAGCAACTTAATTAGTGATTCAATGATTTCAAACGCCTCTGGAATATTTGATGTAGACTTCACTTCGCGAAACACAGAGTTGACGATGCGAGCGGACAGAATCGGAATTGATTCTATTGCTGGCTGGAGGATGCTGCTACATCAAGGTGCCGCACAATTCGAACTTTACACGAATCAAACAGCTCCTCTTGCAGCAATGGAATCAGTCCTCGAGCAAGCGCTGCCGGATACACCGAAGCAGTTAATAGCATGATGAGTATCTCCATCGATGATATTGGGGCGTCTCGTTCTATAGACGAAGCCGCATCTGTACTTGCAAACTACGACAAGATCTCTGAATGGCACGTTCTTGTTAACGGCCCATCGATCGAACGTGTTCCCAGTTTAGATCCCGGAAGCGCAGAGCTATGTTTGCATTTGACAATCACTTCTGGATCACCTCTAAGTAAATACTTCCCATCTGAGTTGCTTAACAGCAACTACACATTTAAGGCACCATTGCAGTATAATGGCGCGTCATTGCAGCAGAAAATAAGTAACTACCTAACCCAACTCGATGTTCGGCACTATTCCGCTATAGCTTCAGAGTTTCATGCACAAATGCAGCGTTTCATTTGCCTATTTAACCGTGCACCAATAAATGTTTCAGTACATCAAGATCTTGATCGCCTAAAATGGATACAAGCAGCCGTACTCGACGCAACAGGAATGAAATCACGAGCAAAACGAGCAGATGATAAGGAAAGCTACTCATTTGAATATAAACTATTTAACGAAAATGTTCGAGTTCAACATGTGCAATCCTATATTAAAAAACAGTTGACACACTCAACGACATCCATGATGTCAAAGGCAAAAGAGCTTATTGTCCATCCTGCAACACGTGTAGACGATGATCTCTCTGATTTCACTCTATATCGCAAACAACGAGTAATTGAGTACATTGCACTAGAACAGGCATTGTCATGAGCGATAACGTTCGCGGCATCAAAATCGTTGAGTTCTCCGGAGAGGAGAGTGCGAGATTCACCAGATTCGCAATGACACTGCTAGAAAACAATATGGAAGCTGAGGTCTCAGTAAAGGGAAGAGAGCCTCTGGCCGCACGCCCCGTGACGATAACCGGAAAACTCGTAGATGCCACGTTGAATGGCTATCTACGTTACATAGTTGTACGTGAATTTGGAAGCCAAGTAGAGTACTGGCTTGCGGGGAGCAACTCTACAAGAAGTATAGCAAGTCTATCCATATCGTTTACAATAACCGACAAAGACTACAGTGCGCTTGAATATATGACCAAACAAGGATTATTTATTCCACAACTGGTTCAATATTCGACACATGACGATCTAGCATCGGAACGCGCAATAGAAGCTGCACTGGCAAACAGGAATGAGTCATCACTAACAAAACTACTAGAGATACTCCGTGGTTCGCAAAGCACATCCGCGAAAAGAGAGTGCGCTCTTGCAATCAGAGCATTTGCAACTGTGGCTGCTCAAAAGCGGTCGATTATGCGAATGACCGAACGTCATCTCATTGAGGCAATCAACTACTGCGATGACATCGACACACAGATAGCTATCGTGGAGGATTTAGGATATTTCGGAACAAACTCTTCGGCCGGAATATTAGAACAGTTGATATCAAGTACTAATAGTCATGTTCGATGGGCGGCTATAATTGCATATAGTAGATTACAGTCACCGATAAAAATGGAACCGTTATTCGACGGTTTTTTTTCAACAGAGCTATGGGTACGTGCTGCCTCTCTTCTAGCAGTAGCAAGACGTGTTGAGCAGACAAATGAGTACTTAGAAACAATACTCATCGCACAAATAAAATCAGGTGAGATACCGGTTCGTCGATATGCCGCGTTGGCGTTGTCAAGTTTACCTAACATCTCCGATTCAACCCGTGCTTCACTGAGCGCCGAGTTGAAAAAGCCGCATGACATCGATGTTAAAGGATACATTGCTCTGGCGATATGCGCATTTTTGCCTGATACAAGTGACACTGAAGTGTCTGACATACAGGAAACTTTGAACCAGATTCAGATCACCCATGCTAAAGATGTTCTTGATCCTGAGGTAGTTTGGGGACTAGAGTTTCTTGCTGAATTAGCAATACTACTTGAGGTGCATAATGTCGCTGAAAAAGCGTTCAGAATGTTGTATGAGTTATTTGATGACTGGCGAGCAAACTACTATTTAGCGCTCGCAAATTATGAATGCGCCGAAACACAATCGGGCCGAGCTTCGATTAAGCTATTCTCTAACGCTGTGGCGCTCCTCCGATCAATTGACTGCGCTCTCCCTGAAACAGGAGAGAGTACCGTAGCATTTCGTCTTGACCTCATCGAAGCAAGGCTAGAGGTGCAACGAATTCTCAATGACTGGAATGTGACGTTTGAGACTTTAGGTTTCCGTAATCTGGCTAAAAGTGCTAGAAAGCAAAGCAGTATTTATGCTCGATATGAAGATAGTTTTGATGTTCAGCAAGGAATTCAAAAGCTGTCAGAGCGAGAAAGTCTATATGTTACTTCAAACAGACTCCTATGTATGATTTTGTCAAGCTTTCTCGAGCTTGAGGCGCGTCGTAGAGAAGTCTCCACTTTTGGATTGCGTGAATGCTCGGAGTTGCATAATATTCTCGATTCATTACAGATTGCCAACAGTACACTGCGGGATAACTTTGCGGAAGGCCTACTGGATCTAACGGTAAAAGGAATCAGGGAGTGTTCCAACTGTCTTAGTATTCTAGAGACATCTGAGTCTACACCTGCAGATTCTCGTCAGGCGGTAAAACACTTGACTGAAACTATGAGAAAGGCGTTCAGCAACGTAAGCTGGCCTCTCCCAGCAAGAGCTTTGCCAGTGGGCGGCATAGGAAAGGGACAGGTTGACTTTGTTAATGATGGGTTGCTTGGAACGGGCACCGATTCGGAGCCATACATCATTCCCCGCGGAACTACGCCAATCGTTGGCGTTGTCGCAACAATAGACGAAATGGCACCTGGAGGGTCAACATCTGCTCATGTCAGTCTATTTGTGGGAGGAAAGGAATATCACCAGAAGATCAACGCGGTAGAGGGTCCTACACGATTAGACTTTCTTTTACCTCCTGTAACAACATACTCACCTATAGTCGTTCGTATAGAACTTGAATTCAAAACTCGAGACTGTTCACAAATGGTGGACTCTAAAGAGTGTAGTTTCAAGTTTGGAGTGGACGATGAATGAAAATTTTGGGCTTCGGGTTATGTCAGTGAATCTTTGGAACACTAACAAGCCTTACATGATAAGAATGACGGGGCTTTCTAGACTGATAAATAATATAAGACCAGACGTTATCGCTTTTCAGGAGGTGTCTCCGTCACCGCTCGGTAATTCAAGTATTCAATTGGACGATATACCAGCTCTGTCATCTTATCACATAAAGTATAATTATGCCGACATTTGGAAGGGGCGAGAAGAAGGTCTGGCTGTCGCAAGTAAGGTGCGCCCTTTAGATAGTAGAGTTGTTCAATTGCCAAAACAGGCTCATCAGTTTTCGGATGACACGGAGCCAAACCGTATCGCACAAGTTTTGTACATGGTTGTTCACGACTATCCTGTGTTTGTTATTAATACGCATTTTTCCTTTCGTCCGACGAGCACTTTGTTACGGAAATCTCAGGGACAAAGAATTGTGAGGGAAATAGAAGTGTTGTTAGACGCCAACCCCGAATCTCGGATAATCGTTTGCGGAGATTTGAATTGCTTTGAAAGTGATCTGCAAAGTGAACTCTTGTCTACCGAGTATATCCGCAACCCTTGGCAATACCGAAGCGATTATACTTTTTCTTCTTCAAATCGCTTCGCAGATAGCAGATTATTTCCAAACCGATGGATCGACTACATTCTTACAGTGAATATGAACTTTCGAGATTGCCTGGTTCATTCGGATTTGAAACATCCCGTTTCTGACCATTATCCGATTTCGATTTTCGTTCGTCCTTCCTCGCATGTGTTTAAGGGGAGTGGATGTGAGTAATATTTCTCCACTATTCACTTTCCTTTCTACAGTAATTTCTGTAATGTTAGGATTCGTTGTTTCAAGTTATTCTGAATGGAGAAATAGGAGATACAAGGCCGTTCAGGAGAGAGCTAAACTCATTATAGACACACTGTTAGATCTCTCAGATTCTATCACCGCTGTTGTTCAAATATTGAATAGGTTGGCTGAGGAAATCGATCGTGTTGATAAACTCCCTAAAGATAAACAACTTGAACAAATTGAGTATCGCAGCAAAAGACAGGAACTACTCACGAAAACCGCTTCGTTACATTCGGAACTCTGTACTTTATGGCAGGACTCGATGCGTGCATCAATGACGCTGAGTTTTATTGAGGTTGACAATGTTGTTAATTTGGCTAGAACTTCATTAGATATGGTGAATAAAATATGCATAGCCCTTGCTGATCCTCACGCCGATATTGAGGCGATGTACTCTGTCATTCGAGAATGTAGCGATAAATTGGAATCACTTATGTTATGCATATTACAGGAAGGGCGGAGAGTTGAGAGCCGACGCTGATTTTTTTCAAGCTTCGTTGGATACATTTTCAAAAAGAGCAGGGACATACGATTCAGAAAGTTCGTGGGTTCGAGATATTTCCCTTATCGAACCGATGCTGGCTGGCATAGAGCCCCATAGCTCTGTTCTAGATGTCGGCGCAGGAACGGGAGCCGTCGGTGAGTTGGCCGAAAGTAAGGGGCATATCGTTACTAGCTTGGATTCTAGCATCACCATGCTTACCTATAACCGAGTTCCCCGCAAGGTACTTGGAAACGCTCAGAGTATGCCGTTTAACTCTTCTACTTTTGATGTTGTTGTTTGTCGTCAGGCTCTTCATTATCTGAAACCAGTTGAGGCCGTAATGGAATTTGCCCGTGTTTCCAGGGGTAAGGTTCGACTAGGTTCCATAACGATGAATAGTAAAAATGATATTGACTTCTGGCGTAGATACTTTGCTATTGCTTCTCCAGGAAGACGTCACATGATCTCAGTAGGATAGTGAATGCTGCGGGAGGATGTGTAACCGATACAATACAACGTTATTCTGAGGTAGACCTGCTGGGTGCCGTGCGTCATTTAAGTGAGTCAGATCGTCGGCGTATCGTTAATCTATTTGATTCTTCAGATTGTTCAAAGTACTACAGATACACCCCTAGTACGACAGGTGGAAAGTACATGGTTCGATGGGAGTTTGTGCATTCAGAGTTTTCTTAAATTCGACACATAGTTGACGCAGGATAAGGACGCGATAAATAATTACTATTCCTGTGCGCGGGATTCGCCTGCGGTTTCCTAGGTGCGAGGCCAATCGCTTCGTCTCCGCGTGTATTCGCTTTCTCACAGTTTCGATCGACTCAGAAGCACCTCGGGGTGTCGTTTCAGATTAATCAATGTTACGAATCCAATTTGTATTGTCACTTAATTGAAGAGTTGTATAGGAACCTTTAAATTAACTCGTTTATCATTGTTCGATAGTTTGTTATACTAACTGTATAGTAATGTCCGATGTCGAGCCTTCTCCCCACCATCGCCTCCGTCGGCTCAAGGCCGCGCTTTTGGCCGTCTCGCTGACCCTGGCCGGCATCCTCCTCATGATGCTCAACGCCTGGCTGGCACCGCTGCGGCTGGGAGATTGGCAGTGGCTGCACGCCCTGCCACTGGGCGAGCTGGGTGGGACGCTGTTTGGTGCGGGGCTGCTGTCGACGTTCTTCGAGTACACCTTCCGGCGGGATCAGGAGGCGCACACATTGGCTCGCTTCCGTCAGATCATCCGTGAGGAGGCTCCGGCGATGCGTGATGCGGTGGTGGGGGGGGCTTTGCCATCCACCCTGAGGACTTGAAGCGTGTGGCCACGCCGGAGCTGCTGGACGACATCGCCGCCAACGTCATGGCGCTGCGCCTGGGCGATGAGCAGTTCGCTCGGGAGATCTACCGCGACATCCGCGACCAAGCGATCCGCGCCG
>CALHWA010000161.1 GCA_938036845.1 uncultured Candidatus Saccharibacteria bacterium
ATTAGTTTGTATTTACGAAGAATCAATATCACCGATTTATTTATTTTTATTAGCCTCCAGCTTCCACTGCTCTATCAATGTGGAGTACGAAACAGCAACAATCTTCTAAAGAAATTTTCGTGGTAGACATGCTATAATAACACCATGAAGGCACGTAAAGGATTTACCGTTATTGAGCTCATCGTTGTGATCGCTCTCCTTGCAACGGGCAGCTGGCTCTTTTTCAGCGAGAAAATCGCGACCGAAGCGACGCAGCGCGACAACCAGCGCAAAACCGCCATTAACGCGATGTACTATAGCCTGGAAGAAGTGTATTTTGAGAAAAATAACCACTACCCCAACACGATCGATAGCAAGACACTGCGCTCGGTTGACCCATCGCTCTTTACCGATCCAAATGGCCACAAGCTTGGCAGCGCCCAGTCTAGCTACCACTACAGTGGCACCGACTGCACCACCGACAACCAGTGTAAAGGCTACAAACTCACCGCCAACTTAGAACGTGAGGCAGACTACACCAAGACCAACCGCAATAATACCTAAATCTCTATTGTATAGATATGCAAAAACACCGAGCCTTGTCTGCTCGGTGTTTTATCATCAACGCTGCTCACATTAGTCATTTGCCACTGGCCGGCCGTTCTTGAAGTCCTCTACTGCGTTATTAAGCGTCGCGATTTCTTGCTTGGGGTTGGCTACGAATGAGAAGCGATAGGTCGTCTCGTCACCCTCCGTACTAAGGCGAATTGAGCCATAATTAAACATCGCTTGGAGGACACCACGCTGGTTGTAGCTGGCATCTTCAATATTCATTAGACTAACCGTTTGCTCGGTGTGTGAAAAAATACTGGTCTGGATCTCTTGGATAACACTCTCATTTGTTAGATAAAACATATTGCGCGTATAAACCCAGACCGACACATAGCCACCAAGAATAAAGGCCAAGATGAGCGCCATACACAGCAACATAAATGACCCAGAGGCAGAAGCTGGCAGGTGGAGGAGGTCAAAAATATAATCGTAATTAAACATCAATGCCAGGACAATGCTTGTCATCAAGGTCGACATAACAATCGCTGGCAGCATACCAATCGGGTGGCGACGCACCACACTAATGATGTATTCTTGCTCGCTCAGATTGAGATTCGGGAAGGCCATAACTGATTCATCATGGCGGCGGCGCACTTCTGATGACATCCGTGGCAGGTTCGCTTCTGGGCGCGGCGCATGGTAGTGAGGAGCACCTTCTTTGCCGCTCACATCGTAGAGTGTGCTGCTCGCGCGTGGTGCTGTGGGTGGCTCGGCATAGAGTGGGTTACCATCGACATCATAGGCGACGGGCCGTGGTGGATCATTGCGTTGCAATCGTTGTGAATTCATGGGTATATTGTAGCATATCTTCGGCTCATCACCTCATGCCTCTTACTCCATTGCGCGGCTAAGATGCTGTCGTGCCCGTGGTGTCACCCGCCGGCCTCGCGGCGTTCGCTCAATAAAACCAATCTGCAGGAGATATGGCTCATAGAAGTCTTCGATTGTCGTTGTCTCATCACCTGTCAGAGCAGCAATTGTCGTCAGG
>CALHWA010000162.1 GCA_938036845.1 uncultured Candidatus Saccharibacteria bacterium
AGCGCGATAAGCTAGCGATGCGAAGCGTGCGCGCCGTTAAGGCGGTATTTCTGGCTGGCGGAATAGTGCAGGTGCCAGATTGGTGTCATACGGTTATTCCAAAGCGTACTGAATGGCAGCAGAATAAAGCTCTGCTGCCATCGGCAGCTAACGATATATACCAAAAGTTAGTTCAGGAGGCGTTTGATTGGGCGGTGGCACAGTGCGAACAGATAGCTTTTGATGAGCTACAGCAATCATGCTACGATGACGAAATTGCAATCTGTAAATCGGAGAGTCAACATCTCGATGCATTACAAACAGAACATACGGCGTTAGTTACGCAGGCTCGGCAGCTTGAACAATCGCGAGACGAGGAACATACAACGGTACCGGCTAATACATTGCTGTCCTTCTGCCACTATCTCACAGAGCATGTACCACAAATTAGTCAGACGCAAATTGCACTCTTACAATGGTTTGATCGATCGGATAAGGCGATAACTCATGATATAGCACAGCGCTTGGTTGATCGCCTCTGGCCAAAGAGTGCACAGCACGCTGATCGTCAGTTAATTGATATGCAAACGGAACAGATCATTGCTGAGGCGGCTGAGCGGCTAGCCAATGCATTGGTAGCATATCAACCAACAGCTGACCAGCTAGCAACCCACGATTTGCCAAATGTATCTAGCAATAAACGACGCAGCATGGAAGGCTCAGTAGGCCTGCTACCTAACAAGTCGAATCAGCCAGATAATGTCACGTCGCTGCCAGTATCAGAACCACTACGCCTTCGTGTAGAAACCGAACGTGTGCCGCTTGATTACCTTACCTTGCCGCACAAGCTTGTACCATGGCTTGAGGCGGATAGTCGTACTGATAGTACGGTGAGTTGTAAAGTTGTTGTCGATAACGTACCTGGGGTGCTTGTGGTTGATTGTCGTAGCAAAGCACTGCAAGAAATTGAACGTCGGATGGACGGTTATCAATCAACTGCATGGGGTTATATAGCACCAAATGTACAACAGCGTCTTATGCATTACGCTCGAGCATCTGTGTCGGATGGTGGTTTAATTCATGCTGGTAAATTCTCAAGTGTTGATAAAAACGGCGAATCGACTTACCCGCACCCTGTGATTTACAGTAAGGACGCGAAGCACAATGTAATGCGTGTCTACATATCGAACCTACGGGTCAACCAGATGGACGATAGGCTTGCGAGTGTGCGTGAGCAACTTGCAGCGATGCAGGTGCACGAATTGATTATGCTGATCGGTGTTTGTGACAAGCAGCACCAGCTGGCGACATTGGCAGAAATTACTGGACGTTCTCGACGAGAGTTACGCAAACAGCGCGTAGGTAGCATTTAAAGAGAAACCGTGCAGAAATAAAACTACGTGGCTTTGTACGCTACGTAGTTTTATTTCTTGGGCTTACTGTCTCTTGCGCGACAAAACTCACCGATATAACCAGTGCTCTACGAGGTTACGTGAGGTATACAAAGTGGGAGGCAAGATTTAGGAATGTAGACCTTGGCGGGTATAATATCAGCCTAGCGAATAACCTTCGCTACAGCTTCCACTACGCGCTCATCAAATGGTGAGGGGATGACGTAGTCTGCTGTGGGCTCGTCAACCAGCGCTGCCAGCGCCTGGGCGGCGGCAAGTTTGTGCTCGTCGGTGATTTTTTGCACGCCGTTATCGAGCGCACCGCGGAAGATGCCCGGAAAGGCCAGGGCGTTATTGACTTGGTTGGGGAAGTCGCTGCGGCCAGTGGCGATGATAGCCGCGCCAGCTGCTTTGGCGCTATCTGGCATGATTTCTGGCACTGGATTGGCCAGGGCAAAGATAATCGGATCTTTGGCCATCATCCCGACGAGTTCTGGAGTCAGCAACCCAGCACGCGATACACCAATGAATACATCAGCACCGGCCATAGCGTCTTCGAGCGACCCCTGCTGCGAGGCATCAACATACGCAAGCAGGGCAGTTTTTTCGGCGTTGAGGTCGGTGCGGTGGCTGCCCACAATGCCTTTGCTATCAACCGCCACGATGTGTCGAGCGCCGTAGGTATGCAGTAGCTTGATGATAGCAGTGCCAGCAGCGCCAGCGCCGACCACGACGAATTTACTATCAGCCAGGCTGCGGCCCGTCAGCTTGGCAGCGTTGATCAGCCCAGCCAGTACCACTACGGCAGTGCCGTGCTGGTCGTCGTGGAAGACGGGGATATCCAGCTCGGCCTTGAGGCGCTCCTCAATCTCGAAGCACTTGGGCGCGGCGATATCCTCGAGATTAATGGCGCCAAAGCTTGGTGCGATTGCCTTAACCGTAGCGATAATCTCCTCTGGCTGGTGCACATCCAGCACGATTGGCACGGCATCGACACCAGCAAAATGCTTAAATAGCAGCGCCTTACCTTCCATCACCGGCATCGCAGCCTTAGGGCCAAGGTTGCCCAGGCCCAGAATGGCCGAACCATCACTAATGACTGCCACGAGGTTATTCGTCCAGGTGTAGGTGGGTAGGCTAGCGGGGTCATCTGCAATTGCCTTGCTGACTGCGCCCACGCCGGGGCTGTAGTAGCTGCTGAGTTTATCGCGATTAAGCTCATCGTTATCGCGTAGGCTGGTGGTGATTTTGCCCTTATATTTTTTGTGTAGGTCGAGTGCAAGTTTGTTATAATCCATAAACTCTAGTATACCGCAGACAGGCAAGAAAGAGAAAGGAGTAGTCCAAGGATAAACAGCCGTTATTGCAATACTTTCGCGCCAAATGCTATTATATGATGCATGATACAAACCGAGCAAGGAGCCCTGCATAGCCGCAGCGGCTCACCATACGGAGTGATAATGAAAAAATCTATAGACCAGCAGTCACCTTATCACGATACTCGTCCCGAGCGTGCATCTACAAGAATAGAAGTTGCAATCAAAGAAGATAATAAACTCCATAGAAAATTCAAGCTGGCCCTTCGTGACGCGAAGAAATCAAAACACGAGAAGGACACTTATATGCGGGCCAAGTCAATAGTTAAAAACGACCAGCAAAAAGCGCTCGAGGAGTTTGTGCAGACTGGCGAGAGGAGCACGGTGCCACCAGGTGTTCTCCAACGCTACCAAGAGGAGCGAGCAATCTGCGAGGCTACGCTTGCCGAAATAGCCGGAGAAGAAGATCAAGCAATGAAGGATGGCGGCTATGAAGCAGAAGATGAAGTGATGGAAGCTGCAACGCATCTTGGTTATGCGCCATTGACGTCTGATGAAGCAGCAGAGCAGGCTAATGAAATATATAACGCAACTCAGCTTGGCAAAGACGTGCGGCAGCGGTGCCAAATCGTCGAAGATAGGATTGGTGAGATCAACGCCGAGCTGGCATATCATATGGGCCTCACGGAGCCACCCTTGGCGGTTATATCTGAGGAAACAGCAATTCGTATCTGGGGCAAAGAAGCGGTCGAGAAGGCACAATCGGCTGGTGAGATGGGCGAGCCTGGGTATATTGATGTCTTCCCTGATAATGACCGAACATCACGCTCAGGCAGCAAGCTGGGGTATGGTAGCCGTATAACACCAGAGTTTATCAAAAAAGATGCCAGCCAGCGGCTAGCGGAGGTGCTTGTGGGGTCTGCTGGCGAAGCGTGGACAGTGCAAGAGCTAGGTGATGCAATTTATGATCCAAGCAAAGTGCAAACAAAACTCGAGCGGTATAGACGAGCAAATGCCTTGCTGTATAGTGCACAAAAATCAGATAGCCCCACTATGATCATTACAGAAGAGCTGGAGCGTAGTGGTCTTGTACTCCAGCGCGGCCAGCGATACCTCATAAATGAGCATGGCCAGCGAGGCTATTCAACCAATGTCTATCGAGCGGTGTCGGCAGACATTGCTATGCAAGGACTAACAGAAGAGATGCCAGTAAGTGGCCGCGCCAAACAACAGATTCGGTGGACGCTATATGACACTACAGCTGCAGCGCATGGAGCAGCCAACACTACTCACAGCGAGGCATCGCCAGCCGCTAATAGCGCAGAAAATGAAGTTTCGGTCAGTAGCATGCTAGACATCGATGATGCACTGGCAAAGCGAGCACTCGAGGCTGTCCGTGCCGCCGCTGACCGTCAAGCAGCAGAAGCCAAAGAGCAGCAAGAAGCTCTCCGCGCTGCGGAGGCTGCCCTCAGTGCAGAAGTACGCGTCCAGATCGAGCAGCTTGTAGAGCTTGCACAGCCACTGATTGATCGCTTGCGAGAAAATAGCGCTGACGATAATGCAGACAAGCAGGTATTTCCTATTCAAGATTTGCCCGAGATAGGGAGCCAGTACGCTTCTGAGTACGACCTAGAGATATTCCTCAACAAAGCTCGGCAGGCTGGGCTTATCAACAAAAAACAGCTGCGCAATCGTGCGCTGCCATCTGCTGGCGAGGCGCTTGTGCTTATCCTTTATGCATACGACCCGCAGACGATGTATGACCTAGTGCGTAATGATGCTGCTAAGCGTGTGCTCCAGCATAAATTCCAGCAAGCGTACGAGAACAGAGCTGCACAGGTAGTGAATGGCCGCGAAGGTGGAGCAAGCGCAGCCCAAGAAAACACCACCAGCTAAACTAGTTGCTATATATACGAAAGTGCGGTATAGTTTAGATTATAAATCCAAAATAGGCATCATCCACCAGTGATGGTACAGAGAAAGAGGAGGAAAAATGATAAACAGGCAAGAAGGCGGCTTACAGAATAGTCTCGCAGAAAAAATACGCAAAAAGTATGTCCCTCTGACTGCAATCATAGCTATAGGTGCTGGTGCTTTGGCAGGCTGTAGCTCACCTGAAAAAGCACCACGAAACGCAACACAACCAACTGCTGCCACTGCCGAAGCAACGTCGTCAGCAACCGCAAATCCATCCATCGAAGCGTCAGCGGACGAAAAGACTCCACAGCCTGAGCGATCTCGCTCTACCGACAAAGCAACGGAGATACCATCGTTCCCAGCGTCTCCAACCCAATCGCCTGAGCAGCAATCAGCAGAAGAGCTTTTACCCGGCGAGGAGAAGCTGAGTGATGAAGAAAACCAAGCTTTCCGGAAGGAACTAGACCAAGCTTTGAGGAATGGAAGTGAAATCAATATTGGGCGCGGTATCTTTATTATTGAGAGGGATGACGCGCCAGACCAGAAGGGTGTATCGCTCTATACTGCGATCTCTGACCCTGTGGTTGCCAATGTGGGCAAAGGAGCAACTCAGCCTGTATCAGCCAATGAACCAGTAGAGTACTTTGTTTACAACGCGAAGACCGAGCGTTGGTCGAAGTTTCGCAAAGAGAAGATTCCAAACTATTTTGTAATAGATAGAGACGGTAATGCGCAGCCAGGGCTGCAGCTTGAGCAAACACAGTTCTGGGAAGAGAAAGAGGGGAGCGATTTAGGCGAC
>CALHWA010000163.1 GCA_938036845.1 uncultured Candidatus Saccharibacteria bacterium
AAAACCATAGGATACTCACCTGGTTGACGGTCTAGTTTTGCTAATTCATAGCTTCGTATTGATGTTATAAGTGAGCTTGTTGCAATTGCACAATAGGCAAACTCATCTTTATTACAATCAATATCAATCTTATCTAGTAGGCGGCTAGTGGTGATGCAAGGCTTTGTGCTAATTGAATTTGCTCTATTGAGTAGTTCGTGAACATCCCAATAGATTGGTTCTCTGTGCTCACTCATCCATACAGACCCAACCCATGATTGTACTGATTCAATTGCAGCTTTTTCTATAGCGACATATTCATCAGTGTCACATCCGCCGCCGAGTACTGCGAAAGGATAACTAGCTGTATTAGAAAGTATTGAATATGCTACCGTTTTTTCTGAGGAGCTAGACGGTGCTAAACCAATTGAAAAAGAAAAATCTCTAGGAGTATCAATACCGACATTTTCCAGAAGCTGTTTAGATTCTGAGGTAGTAAGTATATAAACAGGCTGTCTTCTATATGTCCACCAAGACGCTAAAGACACCCTTTCAACTGCTTCTGTTATAGCATTTTCTTTAGCTTTTGTCTGTTCTATGTGAGCTGCAGAGGCTATAGCCGCTATCCCCATATCACGCAACTTAGACAGAGTTCTATTCTCATAGCGTTCCATTTCGGTGTGTAGTTGCATCTCTTCTAGATCTGTGCCCGTTGAGCAAGGACGAAACGTATCGCTCTCTGATAAACGAAGTGTTTTTATACCAGAAAAAGGTGTTTGAATAATATCGTACATAGTTGAGTGGCGACCTCGGCGAGAAGATATATCTCGCCGAGGTCGCGTTGGCCTTACTAGGCCGTGATACCGACCGACGCAAAGGTTCGGGCGAACCCAGACTGCCAGGCGGTGGTCGCGTTGATAGCCAGCAGCGCCTTGGTGAAGCTCTCGGTCAGCGCCGAGTTACGCAACGATCCCTTGACGCTCATGGCCATGAGCTCCATCTTGGCGATCTGCACCCTGTTCGTGGCGATAACCAGGAGCTCCTGCTGGTCCTTGAAGGAGACGCTCTTGTCAGAGATCATCGCCCACATGGAAGCCACACTGCCCAGATTGGTCATGGCCTCACCGAGCATGTTCTCCGAAGCCTCGAGCTTCTCGATAGCGTCGGAGACCTTGGAGACCTTGCCGGTCCCGCTCAGCACGGCCTTCTCGATTGCCACGTTGGCAGCGAAGAAGCTAGCCGATCCGCTGAACAGGGCGTGGCAGTAGCGCGCCAGCCTATCGGTGTAGGTAGCGAGGAGCTCCTTGGAGATCTCCTCGCGCTCGCCCTCCCTGAAGGGAGGAGGGCAGTTGATGCCACCCATGGTTTGTCCTTTCATGACGAAGACGGGTAGTCTTACAGAGGAACTTCCCCTGTTGTTTAGATATTAGCAAAAAAAAAGCGGTTCTGTCAAGGCTTTCTATATTTTAATTTTCTTTGTTATT
>CALHWA010000164.1 GCA_938036845.1 uncultured Candidatus Saccharibacteria bacterium
CTTCGACATTACGGCAGGTGATGAAATCATCCTCGACCATGCGGTGGAAGAACACGATGGTAGCAACCGTTTGCCTATTCAGTACAACCTTGCTGATAAGGTCAAGGTGGGTGAGCCTGTCTACCTCTTCGATGGTAAATTGCGCGGTGAGATGACCGAGCGCGTTAGCGACACCGCTATTAAGGTACGCCTGAGTAATGATGGCTTCTTGATGAGCCGCAAGGGGCTCAACCTGCCAGACACCGACTTTGGTGGTGACATCCTCACGCCCAAGGACCTGGCTGATGTCGAGTTTGGGGCAGACAAAGACATTGACTTTGTAGCACTGAGCTTCATCCAGAGCGCGGAAGATATCAACAACCTACGCCAGATTTTGCTGAGCCATGGTTCGACCGCGCAGATTATTGCCAAGGTCGAGACCAAAGCAGCCATCGAGCCAGAGACACTCAAGGCAATCGTCAAAGCCGCCGATGGTGTGATGGTTGCTCGTGGTGACCTTGCGGTCGAGACGAGCCCAGAGATTGTGCCAATCGTCGAGCGCGAAATCATCCGCCTCTGCCGCAAGTATGGCAAGCTCTCGATTGTTGCCACGCAGATGCTAGCCAGCATGGTGGATAACCCCGAGCCAACCCGGGCCGAGGTAAGTGACGTTGCAACGGCTGCTATCCTCGGAACAGATGTCGTGATGCTTTCTGACGAGACAGCCAATGGTGACTACCCAGTTGAGGCCGTTAAAATGATGGCCGACACTGTGCGCTACACTCAGTCGCGCTGGCCGATGAATGACATGCCCATCGAGGAGGGCCGCACCAACCGCCGGCTCAATGCGATCGCCCACGCTGCCGTTGACGTGGCACACAAGGTTGACGCAACAGTGATCGTTGCCGAGACGCATTCTGGTGCGACAGCAGCACGTATCGCTGCGTGTCGACCGGAGTTGCCAATTATTGCGGTGGCACCAGACCCCCGTGTGGCGCAGCAGCTTGCCTTGTCGTATGCAACGCGTAGCTTCGTCCGGCCTGACAGCCAACAGCTTGGCAGCGACCTAACACGCGAGTTGCTGAGCCAAGGTGCCTTTGGTGATATATCCTCGGTTACAGCCGTCATTATCAGTGGTCGCCAGCCTGGCGCGACTGGTGGGACGGATACGCTCAGTGTCCGCACCTTCGAGCGCTAAGCTTACCAAAGCAACTGATAGGAACACCCACCTACCATATGGTGGGTGTTTTTGTCAGTGAAACAGAAGCAATCTGTGTATGCATTACCTGCCGATTGCAAGAGGGTATAGGTAGAGTACGAAGTATGTCGAGCTGTTTGTCACGAAAATTTGGTGTATTCTATAGGGATATAGAGTAGCAGCAGGTCGTTTGCAGTAACTTCGCATGCTCTGTCGTTGTATATAATACATCGTATATGAAAAAAGTAGTGTAAAAATAACATCATATAGCATGAACGCTCTTCGCGAAATAATCGACTAATCGACCAGAGGTGGGCTATTGCCGAGAGCGCAACATGATGGTATGAGTATGCGAATCAGCGCATTGATACTTCGCACCAAATGAGCAAGGTGAGTTGCACCACAATGTCAAATAAGCTACACTAGAGAAAACAACATAAGCGATACATTGTGGGCATACGATTGATCAACAACCGGGTTAGTATCCAAAACTCGATACGAGGCTCCGGTTCGTTGTATCAGGGTGTGGACTGGTGTGCACCACACAAAAACTGTAGCGCTTGTATAAAAACAAACAAAGGAAACCGTTCATGTCAGATATAGACTTCGACGAACTTGACCGCGCGGTGCACGACCTCATGCGTCAGTCTGGTCAGCTGCCAACAACGCCAGACAAACCGTCTGAAGCACCTGCCACCACACCAAGCAAGGATTCGGCCTCATCAAGCACTCGACAAGCTGCATCACCCCAACAAACAACGCCAGTAACAACTCCAGCTCGTCCTGAGGTAAGTGATGGTACGCAAAGTGCAAGCACCTCGAGTGTCCAGGATAATAACACCTCAACAGATTCAGTGCAGCAGGCAGACTCACCAGATACTGCAACGCCAGCTAAGCAGTCACCTGCATTAGCACCTCGAGATAATACTAATAGCACTGATGAAACGGTGCAGACTGATGATAGTACTACCGTCGCTGATGCTACCTCTGATACTAATACTGACAGTATGCCTGTGCGCCGCCGCGGGGTGACGATCATGCCGCTGTCGCAACAAGCGGACGAAGCAGAGCCAGCAGGGGAGTCATATGAGCCAGTTGAGCCTGAGCCAGCTGTTGACCGTGCCCGAGCGCTGTCGGAGTCGGTCGTTGCATCAGAACGCGAACCGGCATCGATGCCTGCTAATCTAGAGCAAACTGATGCGGTGGATGATGCAGAATCAACTCAAGCGACCTCTGTTGATACAGCAACACCAATGCAGACGACGACAGATGGCATGCCGTCTCAATCTCAGCCTGCAGCAGTTGTGATGGTTGACCCTGACGATATTATTACCCCAGCCAGCGATGACGACGACGAGGATGATGACGTATATGCCGATCGAGCACAGTTTTTTGGCCGGTCGGCAGCGCGGCCGTTTGTTGCACCGCCAGCCCGCGAGGCGACGCCGGTGGATGATGTAGCATCTACAACAGATTCAGATACACCAGCATCTGCAGCAGAAACAGATAATGTAGCATCATCAATATCGAGCGACAACGTAGCGAGCGAGGAAACATCTGCTGCGGCTACAGAGGAAGAGACGCCAGCGACAATTGAGCAAGTTGAGTCGGAGACGCCAACGATGCCGTACCAATTTGCGGGCGAAGACACCGAGGGTGATGACGAGGATGAAGCACTCGTTCGCCATCTCAATGAAGTGAATCAAGCACAAGATGATGAGACTGAGCCAGCACAAACATCCGTCGTTGATGATCTTGATGATGCTTTTGCTCCGCAACCACTTGTTATCCCACCACCAACAGAGGAGGAGAGTGATACTTCGCTACCCCCTGCCAAGACAGTGGTAGAGCCAATGGATGATGCACATACTGCTGATGATGCACCAGCGGCTGCGCCGCAGGATGAGCCTGATGATATAACCAACACGAGCAGCACTGATGACGCTGGTGATGATCACTTGCTCTACGCGCCAGAAACACCGACAAGCATAGATGTGCCAGCAGTGTTGAGTAGTAGCGATACTTCTGATACTGAGACAGTGCAGCCACTGAACCAGTCGCTCAATGAGCCTGCTTGGCCCGAATTACAATACGATGAGCCGGATGATACGCCAGATGTGCAAGCCCCTGATGGAGACCACGCTGCACCTGCGTGGCCAGAGGTAGTAGCAGAAAATACGAGTGCTATGGATGATAGCCACACGGCGGCCCAAGCAGCTGACGTGAGTGCACCAAGCGAGTATGAATCGTTTGATAGTGAGAGTAGCTCCTGGGTTGAGCCTACCACTGTGCCAGCTCAACCACAGACAGGCGATATCGCTCCTGCAGAATTGTTGACGGCTGAGCACACTATACCTGATGTGGCAGCAGCCAATGACGGCCCATCACCACAGCCAGAGAAAGCGCTTGCTGATGCTGAGGATGCTATGCCAGAAGCTCGCGTCGATCGCCCATTACCACTACTCAGTACGTATAATGAGCACCGGGCAGCTCCTGAGCCACACTTTGATACCCCGCCGTTGTCTGATTCGCACGAGGAAGCGAATGCTATTGATGCAGCCGATGTCGCTCAGAATACGAATGACACCGCACAAAGCACGGCAGCAATGCAGGTGTCAGATACTCCTGATGGCCAACCGGAGCAGCTATATGCACCCGCTACACCACTGTTTGCCCCGGCTGACGATGTCGTAGCCAAGGCGCAGCAGATTATTGCTGCTCGCCCTGCTGCGGCGTCCACCAATGATACACCAACACCTCCGCAAGAAGAGGAGGATACGCCAAAGAATGCGCCCGAAGTCGTGCCAATTACGCTTTCTCAGCCAGTCGACCAACAGACTGAGCTATCGGTTGCTGATGTATCATCCGCGCATACTAAAGATGAGACAGCACCAACCGAGCCAAATGATAATCAAGCAGCTGCTCCATCTATTCAGCGTCCGCGTGGCCGCTTTATGGATATTGTGGGTGGAGCAGCTCCAGTTGCTGCAGCCGCCCAAGCGGCTCGCCCACGAGTACGTCGTCAGGGTGCGGTGGTTGAACCACTAACAAGCAGTGCACCAGTGGTTGGCATGGATATTCGTCCTGCGCCTGGGCATGAGCTAGCGCAGCATTACGCAGGAGCAGCATCGAGTCCTTCGGCAAGTGATGAAGCTAAAGCATCTGATGTAGCAACGCCTGATGGAGCGCCATCTGCAGATGCGCTCGACCTCCAGCCTGGCGATGAAAAGCCGCTGAGCTACACACCATTCTTACCTGATGCCGAGACCAAGGTCGATAAGCGCCCACTGGGTGGTGCTGATACGCTAGTGGGTGATGTGCCAACTTTGGCCGATACTACTCCGATGGGGATGTATCATGATGAGCCTGGCGCATTCGGCATAGCTCCGGCTGATGCCAACGAGCCATCTATACCGCAGCATCTTTTTGCGCCGCATGATGAGCATGCCTCGGCTGAGCAATTCATTGATGCGCTGACAGATACGAGCGAGAATGCACCATCACTCTATCCGGCGGATGATCACTACTCGCTACCCGAGCAAGATACGCCAGAGACTGCTACGGCGGATGATGAGCCCATGTACCAGCTAGAGGATCACTACGGTGCTGACCGGTCGCTCTACCCGGATGAACCAGCCGACTCTCATGAGGCATCGGCTGATGGAGCAGGACCGCAGTTTGCAGAAGATGAGATTGACCTGAGCTTGCCTGTGCCAGGCCCTGGTGAGCCAGATATTGACTATTATGGCGAAGCAGAGCGAGTCGAGGCCGAACCAATGACAGTAGCAGCTGATGAGTGGAATGATGAGTCTGAAGTCGACGACCAGACACACGTTAATACCATCGAGGAAGCAGCTGCCACCACCCAAAATGGCGACACTGCGCTCGCCCTTCACCAAGCACTCCAGGAAGAGAACGAAGGCAATGTCGTTGCACCAATCTACAGTGCTGAAGAATTTACTCACGCACCAAAGAAGTCGCGCCGCCGCCCCGAGCAAGCTGCTGGCTGGATTTGGCTGCTGTGGATCGTCATGCTGTTAGCGCTTGGTGCTGGCCTTGGCGCGGTCTATTACACACTCTTTACCTAGCATCAGTGCAGCGGCATCCGGTATAATAGGCTACTATGGATATACTTGATGGATTAAATGACGCTCAGCGCTCGGCAGTGGTCGCATCTGATGGCCCAGTCTTGATTCTCGCAGGGGCGGGCAGTGGCAAGACAAAAACACTCACGCACCGTATTGCCTACCTCCTGACAGAGCAAGGTGTCTGGCCCAATGAAGTCTTGGCTGTTACCTTTACTAACAAAGCAGCCCGCGAGATGCGCCAGCGCCTCTGGCAGATTGCTGGGCATACCCAGGTAAGCTCGCCTCACGCGCCACAAACCGATCAACCACCTCGCTCCTTCATGCCGTGGATGGGGACATTCCATGGTATTTGTGTGCGGATCTTGCGGCGTGATGGTGCGGCTATCAGCATTCCACCGAATTTCGTGATTTATGACGAAGATGACCGTCAAGGGCTCATCAAACAAGCGATGAAGCAGCTCTCCGTTGGTACAGACAAGCTCAAACCGCGTGCTGCCAGTGCAGCCATTAGCAAAGCTAAGAATCAACTCCTCTCGCCCAGTGACTACGCAGCCAGTGCACGATTTCCCTTCCAGCAGGTAGTGGCAGAGATCTACCAGTTGTATGAGCAGCTGCTGGCTGATGCAGGTGCGCTCGATTTTGACGACCTCCTGCTCGAGACGGTACGCCTCCTGCGTGACCACTCG
>CALHWA010000165.1 GCA_938036845.1 uncultured Candidatus Saccharibacteria bacterium
GTCGATAGCCAGCTCACTACGGGGAGTAGATCATACCACGCCAGCACATGCCCACACTGCAGGCAGCGCGAGCGGTCGTCTCGCACTGTGCCTTGCAAGAGGACGCGTAGTTGACGCCATTCGTGTTTGTCGTAGGGGTGGCCGGTTTGCTTATCAGTCCGCAGTTGCCGCGCACGCACCCGCCACACTTGCGCGCCCGCAAAGCTACCCAGCACTACGCCGAGAAGGAGCAATGCGCCTGCTATCAAGATCGTCATACCTCACTAGTATAGCAAAGATATGCAAGAACGTGCTACATCATCACGCCCTACCGAAGGCTCATGCAGACATACTATCCGGCCAGAATATACGGCAGGTTCTCACACCCACTTGGCTACTGGCCTTCGCAAATTTTCTTGTTCGGCAAGCATGGTGTGTGAGCCTCGGGATTTATCTGTACCTTGCATATACAAATCTCATTTTCTTAATGCCACCCCACCTCCCCACCACTTCTTCCAATTGGTGTACGAGAATCTGTGAAGGCTCAGAGCTTACGTCGTTAAAAATAGGTTAACACAAGAACGTGACATTTTGGGATGAAGCTATACTCGCGCGGTATTACCTCTGACTGCTGGGTTGTACCTGTGACGAAAATGTTTCGGCCAGATAAAACCAAGAGCTTTTCCGCCCGCTTAGTCGCTAGCCTTCTAGAATATTTTCTTACACAAGTACAACTCAGTAATTCGTGTACTCCATATATAAAAAGAGGCTGGCACCCCTTTGGTACCAGCCATCTTCTTGTGTGTCTTTTGCCTCTACTACGACTCGAGGCAGTATGCCACGCCGTTGCCGCCTGCCTCTAGCTTGGTGACGACGACGAATTGCTTCGATGTGCCCTTCTTGAGGGTAGCGCCATCAGAGTTGGTGGCGTCGCAGCGCACACCCTTGACGACGATGGCGCTCTCGGTAGAAGGCGTTACGGTGCCATTGCCCGCATTATCTTGGACGGTGATGCTCTCTTTGTCGAGGTTCGAGAGATCGCCCAGGTAGCCCTTGAGGCCATTACTGTCGGGGAACTTCCCGCGGTTGTTTGATGTGTATTGCGTCACAGCAGCAGCGATGTTTTGCACATCATTCTTGCGCGCTGTGTCGCGCTGACCCCGCTGCAGGGCAGGTAGCGCCACAAAGACCATCAAGAATATCAAGGCGGCAATCGCCAGCACCAGCATCACCTCGATGATGGTAAACCCTTCTTGTTTCGCTTGGTGTTGTTTCATACTTCTCCTTTGTACCAATGTACGAATATGCTTACGTTACTGCTATCATAGCGTAGAATGGCAGCGTTGTCTAGGTTTTGTTCGCACAAGATGATGAGCCTATATGGAGAGGCGCAAAACTGCGCTATGTTGCCAATATTTTGGGTATGATTGCTATCCCCTACTTCTGCGGCACATCAATGTATTCTTGCACTTTGCCGTCGCTTTTGAGCTGGGCAACTTGCTTGGTGAGCTCAGTGAGGGGGATGTAGAGGTAGGTGAAGCGGATTTTGCTGTCGTTTTTTTCGTTGACTTTGACGAAGTAGTAGCCACTGTCGGTCGTGCTCTTGATAGCACTAGAGGGTTTGCCAGGCTCGAGCTTGGCGATCTCGCTCACTGCGAGGCCGTTGTAGCTACTGGCGAGGTTGATTAGGCCAGAATCCCCCACCTGCGGTTTGCTGCGGCCACTGCCACCAAGCTGGGTCGCGATTTTGGCAAATTCGCCATTGCTACTTGCCACCAGCCCCGCGGCTTTGCGCTGCAGCTCATCGGCCGTTTTATCAACCGCAAAGGCTACTCGAGCCCGCACAATGCTGCGCCGTACCGCTTGGCGATAATCCGATGGCGACCAGTTATACATCATGCGCGACGATGCATCATACGTTTCTTGGCTAATCTTGCCATTAGCAGTATTGCGCTGCTGCTCGATAACGGTATCAATGTCTTGATCGCTCACCATGATGTTGTGCTGGCGCGCTAACTTGGCGGCGTAGGTGTCGACCAGCGCTCGGTTGAGCGACTCACGCTTGATGTGCTTGAGCTGCTCGCGACCATCATCACTATCGATGCGGATCTCGTCGTACTTACCAAGGTAGAATTTCGACCCCCGATACTGCACTAGGTAGTCGCTATAGCGCACGAGCTCACCATCAATACTGGCTACTGGCACAGGAAAAATTTGCGTCATACGGTAGAGGAGGTTATTGGAACTCTGGGCAATGTAGAGCTGCTGCCACGCCACTGCCGCCAGCAGCAAGGCTGCTACCAGCGCCACAATGATTGTGTTGATAATCACCCGCCGGCGCGACACCTGGACAGGGTGCTTAAACTTGCGCCCACCAGCCAATATCTCCTCGCGGTGCGCTGCCACCGTCTCGTTGGTGATGCGCTCGAACTTCTTGGGAGTGTTGGGGTTGGCTGTGCCCACCTCTGTTTTGGCAGATTTGCCCGCTTTCTTGCCCTTTCGCTGCGGCTTGAGCGCTGCAAGGCGATCTTTCAGACCAGCGGTTGGGGCAGTTGATGTAGACTGAGCGCCGTAGCGGCTGCGTTTGGGTTTTTTGCTTGGTAATTTCATGGTGATACTCCTGCTGCTTGTGCTGCGCGCTCCGCCTCGCTGACGGCATCTTGCAGCTGATTGTAGATCTGCTCGGGATGATCGACATTGCGGATGATGAGATCGCCCACAAATGTTTGGATCACAATCGTACCAAAATGAAACACCTCACCCGAGAATCCTGGTATATTATAGCTGATATTTTGAATTTTTGCCAAGCTCAGCTCCACCACATCGGTACCAAAAAATCCTTTTTGCGTCACCTGGCGGATGCGCTGGTCGGTCACGATGTAGTAGGTGTAGCGCCACATCAAAAAATGATAGCAAAAGCCAATAGACCCCAAGACGAGCCCCGCCACCGGCAAGAGGAACAGCTCTAGTGTGTCTTGCCAGATCAGCGGTGGAATAGCCCCCACCGCCAGCGGCACCAATAGCATATAAAAACCCTTGCGCATGGCAATAATATGCCGCCGAAAGACAAACAGCAACTCCTCACCGTCGCGCTGCCCATTAAATGCCTTGGTCTGTGCCATTATTCCCTACCTTTTTGTGTGATGATTGTTATGCTTTTCTTGCTGTCCATTGTAGCACGAACTTGACACCACTTGGATGCCAAACCTCGCTGCCGGCTGCTATAGGGCGCTCGCTGGACAAGAAAATATTCTAGAAGGCCAGCGATCAAGCAAGCGGATGGCCTCTGTGTCTATTCTGGCCGGAACATTTTCGGTCTAGTGAGTGCCCTATAGCAGCAGTATCCTTGCTGCATCTTACGCTCACCCTCCCCACACTCCATCAGATGAAGTGATGGGAGTAGAGCAAACGCAAAAGAAGCAAAAGCTTCAATTATTCACCCCCTTGACACCACCCCTCAACCCCCGCGTATAATAAAAACCATGACAATACTACGGAGCATTTGTATATGGTGACGGCTGGGCGATTTATTCATAAGCGCCGCACTGTTGCTGGTGCCGGAGCGCCACCAGTGCCACCGCCACACCACCCACCAGCTGCGCCACCACCGCCAAAGGTACCAACGCCAGTGGCTATCGACCCCACCGAGCCAATCGCGGCGCCTGGCTGGCAGCATCGCCTTGGCCATGGCATCGTGCGAGCGCTCTGCATGCTTGCAGCGGGAGCGCTTGGTTGGCTATGCTACCTCTGTTGGACAAGTGGCGGCACACGAGCCATGCCAGCCGACTTTATGGCTTGGGTTGTCTCATTCGCCCTCTTCTCCTCCGCCACTATGTTCGTTGGCGCTGCCTGCAGCCGATGGAAGGATATGTCCGACTGGGTACGATGGGCAGCTGAGGTAATTGGTGGGTTTGGAAGGTAATAGAGGTAATAAAAGTTCCTTCGGTCCGTAACTCTGTGCTTACCACTACAAGATACTCAAGCAAAACAAAAAACTCGCCGTTACCTTGGCGAGTTTTTACTATAGCAAGTCAACACATCTAGCAGTGCACTATAGCATACCGCTGCACAGTTAATTCGCATAAATACTTGGTACCCCGGATAGGAGTCGAACCTACAACCTTCTCCTTAGGACGGAGCCGCTCTATCCAGTTGAGCTACCAGGGCATGGGTATAGTATAGCATGCTATTTACTCTG
>CALHWA010000166.1 GCA_938036845.1 uncultured Candidatus Saccharibacteria bacterium
CCTAGGTGGCCGAACTGGCAACTCGGTAATGTCTGAGTCTCTCAATCTCATCGATTCTCACACTCAATCGGATGAAGCGATGAGAAGGTGAGGCTTAAACTAAGAAAGGAGGCTGAGGGCTTAGGAGTTAACCACTTGCCATTATTGCTGATTTAGCAGTGGATTTAATTCACGACAGAATTTCATACTACTTCGCTCATCGCGGACGCGAGGTGGGAGGAGTTTCGCGAGACTTCTGGCGTATGATTCGCCGCCGTCGGAGTCCGGTTGCTCATGACGTGTCACAGCTCCGTCTTGATAATAGAATTTCCACACATCGCAAAACCCGGATGGATGTTCGTGCTTCTTCTCACGGCAACTCACGCCAGCGTAGATTACCTCACTATTGTGAGCAAAAACGTACGTTTTGCACATTTCACCCTGGCGGATCTGTGCCAGATAGCGTTCGGTCATTTGGCGTGCCGGTGCATCGTTGCCATATGCCAGGCCATCCGTCCACCACCAATAGACTGCGAACCCGCCCGCAACCAGTGCCAGAAACAGTACAAGGAGGATAAGTCGTTTAATGCGAATGCGCGGGAGAAATGGTAGCTTCATAACTATACAATACCGCACAGTAAGGGATAATGCAAATTTGCTTGCTATCAGTAATCGGCAACAATATCCGCGCCATGACCCTTCAGGCATGATAGGATAATGAGAGTAATATATACGTATAAAACCAAGGTAGAGTATATCCACTATGAAATCAAAACAGTCACAACCTGATAGGCAATCATATCGTACCGCTATCCTCCGCTATGCCCAGCGCGATCAAGCGATGCGCCAGCAGTACTTAGTTGGTGGCGGGGCGTGGGATGCATCGCTCGATGCTGACTCGACTGAATTTTTGCGTACGATTGTGGCGGCAATTGGCTGGCCAACACTACGGATGGTGGGCAGTAAGGCTTCGACCGCGGCGTGGTTGTTACTACAGCATTCGCCAGATATCGACTTTATGGAGCACTGCCTTGAGCTAATGAAGGCAGCGCCACGTGGTGAGGTCGCGCTGCGTGATATCGCCTTCCTTGAAGACCGGGTGTGTTTGCTGCGTGGTCGGCCACAGATATATGGCTCGCAGTTTCAGGGGCGGGGTAAAACCCTTCGTCTCTATCCAGTCCAAGACACTGAGCGGCTTGATGAGCGTCGTGCAGCGATGGGTCTGCCGCCATTTGCAGAGTATGAAAAGCAGATTCGTCAGATGTATGGTAATGAGCCGCCAGCTGCCAGATAAGAGGTATAGGGCAAAAATCTCGGATAGTCGAACAAGACAAAATAAAAGAGCCAGCTGCTCATGCGCTGACTCTTTTTACACAAATAGTATGAGAAGGTTATTTCTTCGTTCGTTTGCCCTTACTGAGTAGGACAGAAAATTGGTACTTGAGCTTATCACGGGTTGATTGTTGCTTAAGTGCATGGATGACCATTGGTGCAACGGAGATAAGGATGATAATAATTGCAGCGACCTCAATATTAACCCCAGCCCCAGTAAGGATTTCGCCTGCAAAGTAGCCAAGATAAGTGAATATGGCGGCCCATAGCGCACCCCCGACGATATTAAACAAGAGGAACGTATTGTAGTGCATCTTGCTGGCACCAGCGACAATTGGGGCAAAGGTGCGCACAATGGGCACAAAGCGCGCCAGGACGATGGTTAGTGAGCCATGCTTTTGGTAAAATTGCTCGGCCTGCTCGAGGTATTTTTTCTTAAAGAAGCGCGAGTTGGGCTTGAGAAAAAGCTTGCGCCCGACTTTGTGACCAAAGGCGTAGCCAGTGCTATCGCCCAGGATTGCCATAAGAGCGATCGCTGCAACAAAGAGATGAATATTGAGTGGGTGGCCAAACAGGCGAAGGATCTCTTGATTTACCATATAGCCTGCCGTAAAGAGTAGACTATCCCCTGGCAAGACAAAACCAATCAAGAGGCCAGACTCTGCATAGACCACGAGCAAAACCGCGGCAATGCCGAGGCCAGTAATTGCATGTATAAGTGATTCCATCGCGCTTTAGTATACCATACTTTGCTCGGGGAAGGGAGTTCTTTGCTGCTTTTGGCTCACCTGGCACAAAAATGTTATACTAAAGAGGCAATATTACTTAACTCCGGAAACATATCCGAAAGGAGAACTATGGGAGATAAGATAACACTAAGGATCGAGACGCGATCAATTCATGGCAAGAAAGTTCGCCAATTGCGCCGCCAAGGCATAACGCCAGCGGTGGTGTATGGTGCTGGTATGGAGGCTGCTGATGTGCAGGCACCAAGCGGTGAAGTGGCAAAGGTTGTGGCCGCAGCTGGCCGCCACACACCGATTCATTTGACAGGGGTTAAGCGGCGCATTGCGCTTATCAAAAGTATCGATTACGACCCAACACGAGTGGGTGCGATTCGCCACATTGCCCTGCATGCAGTGCGCGCAGACGAGCCCGTTACGGCGGAGGTGCCCGTGCGCCTCGTTGGCATGGGTGAGTCTGAGGCTGAGAAGAATGGACTGGTCGTGCTGCAAGCGATCGAGAAGGTCGAGGTGAAGGCCTTGCCGATGGACTTGCCTGAGGCGCTTGATGTGTCGGTGCTTGGTCTAGCCAGTGAGGGTGACCGCGTGACAGTGGGCGACATTACACTGCCTGAGGGTGTTGAACTGGTCGAGCATGACGATGGCCGTGAAGGTACTGCCGATGATGACGTGACGGTGAAGGATCTCGTTATTGCGAGCGCCTACGAGCCAAGTGCCCTTGCTGCCGCCAACGAAGCCGCCGCTGGTGCTGCCGAGAGCGCGGATGCGGAGGATGTTGCGGCCGAGCAGGGTAGCGACGATGCAGCAGCATAGCACCTAGCGAGCAGTACTTACAAGAGAGCAATCAATCATAAAAGAAACCAGTCGTGTGAGGCTGGTTTCTTCTGCTATGCCGGCCGTAATTATGCAGCCGTTACACCGCGAGGAATCCGCCATCTACCACAATCTCCGCCCCATTGACGTACTGGCTCATCGGCGTACCAAGCCACAACGCAGTGCAAGCAACGTCGTCGGGCTGGCCCAGATTCTTGGCAGGAAGGCGAAGGTTATAGGTGAGGCCAGTCTTGATGATGGAGAAGTCGAGCTTCTTGAGCGCTGCAAGCCCCATCTTCTGAGCACCTGGTGTGCTGATGCCGCCCGGCAAGATGGTATTGATCTTCCAGCCACTCCGCCCAAAGTCTTTGACGAGCCCGCGGCTCAGCGCAAGGACGCTGGCTTTGCTCATGGCGTAGAGCGTCATGTCGTAGGTCATGCCTTTGAGGGCTTCGATGGAGCTGATGTTAATGATAGTACCTGGTGCTGTGCGGCGAGCAATCATTTCTTGACACATGGTGAGCACGGCCCAAGTGTTGATCTGCATTGTTTTGTCGAAGGTTGCCTGATCGATATTAGCGAGCTTGACTGGCGCAAAAATACCAGCGTTATTGATGAGGATGTCTGGCGTTGGGGTGATATCGCGCCACAGCGCGGTGATAGCACCATTATCGGAGAGGTCGACGATGTACGTTGTGACGGCAGCGTCAAATTGCTCGCGCAGCTCAGTAGCGGTCTGCTGCAATGCGTCGGCATCGCGATCAACGAGCTGGAGGGCAGCACCAGCCTCGGCATAGCGCCATGCGATCGCCTTGCCAATGCCCATCGCGGCACCAGTGACGAGTACCGTCTTGCCGGTCAGTTTCAGTAATTCGTGCAGGGGAGTTGGATGTGTTGTCATGTCATTAGTATAGCATAACCAGTATGACTCGGGTTAGTTATATTTATTGCAAGAGTTTACATCTTAGACGTTGAGCTCTATGCGTATAATATACGAGTTGATATTTCTCAAGTGGATTGATTTCTTAAAACGAACACTGGCAGCAGGGGATGCTCGCACTGAGCAGATAGGGTTTGGAAAATAATCGAAGAAAAGCATTGTCTTTTTATTGTAAATCAATTACAATAGCTGCATGGAGCAAGTAGTACAGCGCCGGACGACGAAATACACCGATCGAGTGATCGCGATTCTTCGTCAGCTGCAGCATGCCACCAACGCCGAGATTGCGGCCGCACTACGCCACGACTACCCCCGTGTCAGTGCGACCACCGTGCATCGCATCACCCAGCGGTTGCAGGCGGACGGAGTGATTGGCTTGGCACCAGCAACGGCGCACGGCTGCCTGCGCTACGATAGCAATCCTGTGCCGCATGACCACTTTGTCTGCAGCTCTTGCGACGGCCTGCACGATATCACCATCGCGCCAGCGCTGCGGCATGAGCTTGCGCGGCAGGTAGTAGACTGCCTCGTCGATGGGCCGCTCATCATTACTGGCACATGCCACCCCTGTCATCACGATAATCATAATTCATAAGGAGAAAAAATCATGGCACTATACAATACCACTACCAAGCAAGAATTTGAGGAGCATGCTCTTCAGAGTGAGCGGCCAGTGCTGGTCGACTTTTGGGCACCGTGGTGCCCACCGTGCCGCGCAATGGCACCACTGCTTGAGCAGATTGTTGAAGAGACGGAGTTCGACGTTGTCAAGGTTGATACCGAAGCAAGCCAAGACAATGCAGAGCTTGCCCTGCAGCACCAAGTGCAGAGTATCCCCAACATGAAGATCTTCAAGAGCGGTGCTGTGGTGGCAGAACTGGTCGGCATGAAGCCAAAGCAAGTGCTGATCGACGCTCTCAAGCAAGCAGACGCTTAAATCACTTTACCAACAGATTCCCCTCAGGACCAGCACAGATGTGTTGGTCCTTTTGTTATGGAGTGTTGTTGCTTTCGCTAGCAGCAAGCCCATTAAGCTGGTTTGTCTATTGCTGGATCAAATAACTCTAGGTAGGAGTGCAAGGTAAAAAGTAGATAATCACAACATATCTGGTATACTATAGAGGCACAAGCAATAGGTAAAACTAACAAGGAAATAGTGTCATGAAAAGAGTAAAAAAGGTTCTACTTGGCATAGTTATAGTGATTGTATCAATAGTAGTCATTATAAGTATTTTGTATTGGGTAAATAGTGCTGAAGGCGAGCGTTTATCTAAGGTGAAGCAGCGTACTTATGATCAACATAGCTATCTCAAGGGGCTAAATCGTGATGACATTGCGAAAAGCTCTCTGCCAGGCGTAACGATATCGCCAATTAACAACCAGCATATCAACGGCTATCACTTTAAGCCTCAACAGATAAAACACAAGGGATCAATAATACTATTTGGTGGCAGCGAAGGATCAGTAAGCCCAAATATGGCAGCTCTATTGTCTTTGAATGGTTACGAAGTATTTGCAATGTATTTCTTCGGTAAAGGGAACCTCCAAAAAGAATTAATGCGTGTGCCGCTAGAGCAGTTTGAACACATTAAGGCGTACATCTCAGCGAATACTCAGCAGCCAAAACCTCTAACAATAATTGGCACGTCGAAGGGTGCTGAACTTGGGCTGTTGCTCGCTTCGTATTATCCAAATGATATTGATAACTTAGTATTGTACTCGCCCTCAGCATATGTATGGCAGGGCCTATCGATGGATTATTCAAATGTACAGTCATCATGGACATATAAAGGTAAGGACTTACCCTTCTTAAAATTAAGTGATGCATCAGGTTCGGCGACGGCAGGGTTTTTCGCTGATATGATTATTGGGCGGCCAAGAGAATTTGCGACTATGTATGAGAGCATTATCCAGCGAGCCACTAATAAATCAGAGGCTACTATTTCAACGAATAATGTTAGAGCTAACTTGCTTATGTTTGCTGGCGGCAAAGATAGTGTATGGCCATCGGCGACGATGGCGCAAACCATCAAGCAGCATTATCCGCGTTCGAGCCGCCTTGAGGTGTATCCAAATGCTGGCCATGTATTCTTCGGCCCACCTGTTATCCGTGGTATGCGAGCTGGAGGAGAATATGACGCGAACGAAACAGCGAAAACACAGAGTGATGCAATTCTTCTCAAACAGCTTGACTCGTGGACTAAAGACAACGAGCAGGAGGCATAAATATCTAGTGTAATTAGGTATTAGAAAAATACCGTTTCGCTTGTTGAATCATACATGCTCCAATATCTCCTTGGCCAATGATGTGGTTTACGTCATTAATATCAACAAGGGTATGCGCAATGATATCACCACCAGGATCGTGAGTAAACTCGCCAATTTTCTCGAGCTTTGTATAGACACGAAACTGGTATACGCGCATGCCGTTTGGCTCAAGGCAGCACTGGTATCCGAGTGGTTGCCATTCAATAACGCGCATGTTGCACTCTTCTACCATCTCTCGTGTGATGGTTTGCTCAATTGTCTCCCCAGATTCAGTTTTGCCGCCAGGGAGATTATAGCTCTTCTTGACCGCATTATAGACGAGCGGAACGGAACCAGCTAAATCACCGATCGTATAGACTTGTTGCCAGGGGAGATCGGGTATAGCAGATTTTTGACGTATAGTACACCAAGAAACAAAAATGGTTTTGCCGTTATACTCAAAGGAAGATGATATATCGTATGCCATAGACAAAACTATATTACAAAACGGAAAAAAGATGAAATAGCTTTTGATAGCTTTTAGTGTATACTATGCACTAGATAATGCGTCAAGAAAAAACACTCCTACCAATCTGTCAAGCGGGCGATCCGGTGCTGCGTGAGAAAGCGAGGCGGTTGAGCCGCGAAGAGATCACCACGCCAGCGGTGCAGCAGCTTATTGCAAATATCAAGCATACCGTGGCAAGTAGAGATTATGGCGTGGGGCTGGCTGCGCCGCAAGTGGGGCACGCCGTGGCGCTGAGTGTGATCGCCATTAAGCCGACGCCCAACCGCCCAGACCGCGAGCCATTTGAGCAGGTTATTATCAATCCATCATACACCGGTATTGGCCAGACAACGGGCATGTGGGAGGGCTGCGCCAGCGGCGACGAGGGGCGGCTCTTTG
>CALHWA010000167.1 GCA_938036845.1 uncultured Candidatus Saccharibacteria bacterium
CAAACGATTCGACGATAAACAGCCGATAGTTAGTAGTGATGATCTTATCAAAGCATGTCGTCAAATACACCCACAAACAGTTACAAATACAGCAAAGGCCTCACTCCTTAAGAATGCCGTGTTTAATACTCATATAACAATTGAAGACCATCACCAAGCAATTGCAAAAACCATCTATAATGCCACACAGCCAGTCCTACTCGACTACAACGATCTCATACGAGAGGGAATAGCAAAAGAGGTGCGGCATGACGATGCACCTGATAAAAATACGTAAGCAATATAAAATTAAAAAGAGTGATAGCTATTATCACTCTTTTTTGATTAATCAACGTATAGTGATGTTACATCCGAATCTCAACATCCACGCCAGCTGGCAAGCTGAGGTTGTGGAGGTTGTCGATTGTCTTGGGTGTAGCATTGGTGATGTCAATCAAGCGCTTGTGGACGCGCATCTCGAACGTCTCACCACCAGTCTTGTATACGTGCGGGCTTTTTACTACTGTGTAGCTGCTGCGCCGCGTTGGTAGTGGCACAGGACCTGCGACGTTTGCGCCAGTGCGCAGGGCGGTGTCGATAATTTGCTTGGCTGATTGGTCGATCACCTTGTGGTCGTATGCCTTGAGGCGAATCCGAATCTTGAGCCCTTGGTTGTTTTGAGCCATTGCTCCTCCTTTTATGTGCAACTCTGTAACTTTAGCAAGATCGAAACAAGCTAAATTATCAGAGTAAATTAATATTACATCTAGCATTATATCATGAGAATATACATCGTGCGCTATTTATTATGAGCTGCCATTAGTCTGTATCCAAACATCAGCTACAAAAGCACGAATCTCTCGCATATTTTGAGCTTAAAGCCGGATTGACAACTGACCCTTTCGCTTCTGAGGCAATTCGTGTATACTGTACTAGATATAGCGTTTAGTAGTTAGTGGCAAAAGGGACAATATATGAACTGGAAGATTATTCTTCGATCGCTCAAAAATAAAGACATGCAAAAGCGCCTTGGTATCGTGCTCGGGCTCATCGTCGCCTATCGTTTCTTGGCGCACGTGCCAGTGCCGTTGGCTGAGCCAAGCCGACTCAAAGACATTATCCAAAATGTGGTATCGGCAAGCGACTTTGGCGGCTTCTTAAACATCCTGACCGGTGGAGCGTTGGCGCAGTTGTCTATCGTTTTGATCGGCCTTGGGCCGTTTATTAACGCCAGCATTATTACCCAACTCCTTACCAAAGCCATCCCAAGCCTTGAGGAGATGCACAAAGATGGTGAGTCGGGCCGACGCAAGATCAACCAGTGGACGCGTATCGCTAGTGTGCCGCTGGCGATTGCTCAGTCGATCGGTATTATTTATTTCCTCCGCCAATCAGTCTTAGCTGGGAGCACAACCGGTACAGTAGCTGGTTCGCTCCATGAGTGGATTGTTGCCGTAACGGCACTGACTGCTGGGTCGCTACTCTTGATGTGGCTTGGCGAGCTGATGACAGAGCAAGGGGTTGGGAATGGTATTAGCCTACTCATCTTTGCTAGTGTAATCAGTCAGCTGCCAACCACTTTTGGGTCAATCTACTCATCGCTCTTTAACACTCAAGATGGTTCGCTCAGCGTCTTTGGCTGGTTCTCACTACCCGTTAACCCGACAACCTTCTGGACGGTAGTTGTCCTTGGGACGATCGGCCTCATCCTACTTTATCTCCTCGTTAAGATTAACGAAGCACAGCGCATTGTCACGATCAATTACGCCAAGCGGGTTGGCGGCAATAGCTCGTATGGTGGTATTAAGAGTATTTTGCCTATCAAGCTGATTGCTGCGGGTGTGGTACCAGTTATTTTTGCAGTAGCATTCCTCAGCCTTCCAGCCTTTGTGGGGCAGTTGCTACACGCGACACCTGGTGCAAATCAGCAACTGGCCAACAACCTCATCCAGTGGTTCCAGGCACCCACCGCTCAAACATACGCCACAGGTGGCCTGACAGTGCTCATCTACCCATCGATCTACTTCTTACTCGTCATTGCCTTTACCTACTTCTACACCGGTATCGTCTTTAATGCGAGCGAGATTACGGAGAGTCTTGAAAACCAAGGTGGCTTCATTGAAGGGATTCGCCCTGGCCCAACCACTGAAAAATATCTGTCACGCACCGTCAATCGGCTCAACCTGTTTGGGTCGCTTGCCCTGGGGCTCATCGCCATCATTCCGTTTGCGATCGACTACGTCTTTGCACAGCTTGGCATTAATGCCAACAACATGGCAATCGGCGGCACGAGCTTGCTTATTGTCGTGACGGTTGGTCTCGAGACGCTCCGTCAGATTAACTCACGAGCGCTGATGGTAACATATGACGACTTCTCAGTCGATGACCTTGATGCTAAGCCAAAGAAGCGTGGCTTCCTCGGCCGGCGGCGTACTGCCGCAAAGGCATAAGCTGCTACTTGGTGTATATCTTGTCGATAATACCGCTACCTCTGTCTGTAGCGGTATTTTAATATGATTCCGTACTCCATAATAATTCGTTCATGAGCTTCTAGAGCACGTGTTATGAGTAGCATAGCGCTGTATCATTGCAATTCGAATATAGAAAGAGGGGAATGGAGAACCGTAGCGGAATAGAGGCTGTGGAGTGATAGTGAGCTTTTAAGCCTATACACCGTTTAGAAGTTGCTTATCGCAAAAGCTACCTCTCTTACGGCTCCATTCTGGCATAAGAATAGTGCCATCCATAATCTCACAATAATAATGCAAAAAGCTGGCTACTCCTCTTTACTCCTACAGAGAAATAGCGTATAATACGAAGCTGTATATCTATGGCAAGTTCGAAAGAAGTTATCAAATTGCGCGGCAAGGTAGTGGAAGCACTGCCTAATACGCAGTTTAAGGTAGAATTGGAGAACGGCCTAAGCATTATCGCTCATATCAGCGGCAAGATGCGCAAGCATCACATCCGTTTGGTCCCAGGCGATACCGTGGAAGTCGAGTTAACCCCGTACGATCTCACAAAGGGCAGAATCGTCTTCCGCGCACGCGTTTAATAACGTAGAGCGGCGGCCTGATATCACCGCTGTTCTCAGTAACGGCAGGTTTTTCCTGTAGGGAGATTTGTACGCTCATGAAAGTTCGTGCGAGTGTCAAAAAGATCAGCCCCGATGATCAGCTGGTCCGGCGCAAAGGCCGACTCCGTGTCATCAACAAGAAAAAACCTAAGAATAAGCAAAGGCAGGGTTAAGCATGGCTCGAATTGCTGGGGTAGTTATCCCATCAGACAAGCAAGTGCACATTGCTCTTACCTACATCCATGGTATTGGGCGCACACTTGCTCGAGACATCCTTGCGGCGGCAAAAATTGAGCCGACCACTCGGGTGAAAGATCTCACCGAGGCTGA
>CALHWA010000168.1 GCA_938036845.1 uncultured Candidatus Saccharibacteria bacterium
TGCGTGGTTTGCTGGGTGGTACCTTGCTGGGTTTGCGTGGTGGTGTTTGCTCCATTTGACGGTGCGCCTGGCTGGTTACCACTGCCCGTCGGCTGCCCTGCTTGGCCTGGTGGCGACATGTTTCCCTGGCTGGTTTGACCACCTATCATACCATGGCCACCAGGGCCACGTTGGCTCGATGTGCTGCGGCTATTGACCTGCATACCACCAAGAAATCCAAGCGCTGCCGCCACGATCACGCCGCCGTGGTGTCGTCAATGGCAATCGACTTCGCTTGGGCAGGTGCCACCACTAAATTCATCGCTTCACTCACCACAGTTTGTAAAGCAACTGGCTGGAGCTGCACCACCGAGCGGTCGTGCCGAAGCAAGCCAAGCATTGTATTGGCTAGCATTTGCAACCGCGTCGCATCGGTCACATTCGCTTCTATCACGGCGCGGGCCTCAGCGAGGGTAAGCTTAGGATTGCGCAGCGCTACTTCGTTCGCGGTGCGTAGCGCGGTCAGCGGCGTGCGCAGCTCATGCGCAGACTCTGCTCTAGGCCGATCACATCATCTTCGCCATGCTCGTTGATCTGCTGCAAAACAAGCGCTTCGTCTGTGGTGAGAGTTGGTTGCTGTGCCATTGTCGTATACTCCTTGTTTATGGTTGTATCTGTAGTATGCACGACGTGGCTTAGGGCAGTCTTAAAAATTTGATTTTTTGCTCCATTACGCTACACCTAGAGAATTAGAGGTGAAACATAACGGTATATTATAGCTTGCATACTGTGTTTTCTACCCCTGTTCATTCCTCTTATGCTATACTAATCATATGAATCCGCTTGCGATGATTGCCTACCAAACCAAAGACTATCCACGTCTGCCCGATGGAAGGATCGACTACACTGGCCAGCCCATCTGCTTTGTTTTCAATTGCGTGGTATGCTACGGTGATGAGATTTTACTGGCGCGGCGGAGCCAGCAAGAGGTGGAGCAGCCGCGTATGCTCAATGGCGTCTCCGGCTTCATCGACCGAACCGATACGAGTATTACGGTACTGGCCGGGCAAGAATTGGCCGAGGAGCTAGGCATTGACCCGCGAGGGACCACTATCGTGGCGGCACAGCAGCCCCTGATGCAGATCGATGCAGCGCATAGCCGCCAGTGGTATGTGTATCCGGTGCTCGTTGAATGTGCGCAGCGCATAACGCCTCGGCTTAATGTCGAAAATAGCGCAGCAGCGTGGTATCCACTCACCGAGATCAATGCTCTGCCGCTGCTACCGTTTTATCATGAGACGCTCCGCGCTGGCCTGGTAATGCGCCACAAGTAGGCTTTGCATTAATTGAGATAACAGAAATAATAGAGAGCCAGACCCAAAGGCTGGCTCCTCGTGGATGGTATAACCAGCGTACTCTGCCTTGACGAGCAGCTCGGTATCAAAAAACCAGCCAGTATCCTTGATGCAAGGCAGAATCTTGCGTGCCGCATCGCGCCGAATCGCCTTGAAACCGCACTGGGCGTCGACAAATTTCGTCTTCATCGTCCGGCGAATAATCCAGTTGTAACAACGCGAGATAGTGTCACGCTTGAAGCCGCGAGTTGTACGCGACTGCTTCATCAAGCGCGAGCCCGTCGCCACAGCTGCCTCACCCATAATCAGCGGGGTGATCATTGACACGAAGCTGTCTAAATTGGTAGAGAGGTCGATATCCATATAGGCCAGAATATCGGCCGAGCTCTGTAGCCACGCTTGCTTGAGAGCCCGGCCACGGCCTTTCTCGGCAAGCTGAGTGAGCTGTACCTCGGGGTAGCGCAGCGCCAATTGGTGCGCCGCCTCTGCCGTGCCGTCTGTACTACCATTGTCGGCAATGATAATGCGCCAGCGATGAGACACATGTTGTGATAAAACGCGTGCAACGTGCTCACCGAGCGCGCAATAACATGCGCCTCATTAAGCACTGGCAGCACAATATCGATACTAAGCGTCCGCGGATTAAGCGCCCGCAGCACCGGCGCAGCAGGCGTCTCTACCGCTCCGGCTGATTGAGTCATGGTTGCTGTTTTCATGTGTGGTATTGTGCAGGAGAGAGATGAAAGCTAGCTTAAAGTGACTCCTGCTGAGGCGCCGTGCTCGTATCAGCCCATTTATTATTTCTCGCTTCTTATTCTTCCTCTAGGAAATTATGAAGGCTAGTATTCCGCCTAAGCACTAATATTGACAAAGTCAACCAAACTATCTAGCCTACCAAGATAAAGGTAATAAAGGTAATAAACCTAATACAGCAGGAGATATATGGAACCAAGACAGAGGTTACACGCTATTCACTCGTGCGTTCTGCGAGCATTTGTGCAATCATCTCCGGTGTCCATACCGTACCATCAGCAAAAACCACTTTTTCGATCTGCTGGCTTGTGCTCTCATGCAGCCCGTCGTATGAGTACGAGCCAAAATATCCTTGGATAATGATTTTATCACCTGTACCCGTGATAGCAAGCTCGAGACTTTCATATGATGAAAGATGGATACGTCGAACAGTCACATCACGCGGATTAATGCCTTCGCCAAACTGCAGTGTGTCAACGCCGTCATCATCACTTATCGTGTCAACACCATCCCCTCGCTTGAAGGTATAGATATCGTTGCCACCTGCACCATACAACACATCATTACCCTGCCCACCAGTCAGCATATCATTTTTCTCACCACCAATGAGGCTGTCATCACCGTCGTCCCCATAGAGCACATTTGCGTCTTGCCTCGCGCCACGCACCGTGTCGTTACCAGCTCCACTATGTACCGTGATACCATCATCATCAAAGGCGTCAATAGAATCATCGTCAGCTGTTCCTTGTAAGTTATACGTCATGGTGCGGATTGCCTGCTCATCCCACACGGTGCCATCTGCAAAAACAAAGCGCTCGACACGATGACCCGGTACGGGACGGTTCCGTCCTGCCCAGTCACTCGAACCATAATAGTCTTTGATGCGAATACTACCAGAGCCTTTTATATCTAAGACAAGATCATAATCATTGCCTGGCGCGCCATACGGGCGACTCTCATAGCGTGCCGTTACATCGCTCGGCACGATACCCGCACCAAACCGTACAGTGTCAACGCCACCAAAGTCGCTAATCGTGTCATTACCATCACCGCGGTTATAGATATATGTATCGTTCCCAAATTGAGAGTTGATCCGGTCATCACCTGCGCCGCCAACAATCAACCCGGAACCATTTATTCCATCATCACCTGCGCCGCCATAGAGCTTATTAGAATCACCTTCTGAACCGTTAAGGTTGTCGTCGCCAGCACCACCAAAAATTGTATCACTACCACCATCACCATATAGAGAGTCATCACCATCACCGCCAAAAATCATATCATTACCACCTTTGCCCATGATAGTGTCATTCCCTGCATCACCCATCAATGTATCATCAGAATTCGTTCCTGTTACGTAATCATTCCCTTCTCGGCCCTCGACATAGACCGCACGCTTCGTCACGCCATAGTCTGGGACGTGATCATAACCATCAATAGAATCATCTGCTGCTGTACCAACGACATGCGCACTTGCACCAAAGACCATCTGCAGCCAACGTGTCATCGCATCAGGTGTCTCTACTATAGCAGCAAGTGTATCGCGCGTTATTTTGGCTGCACCACTCAGTGCACTCAGCACGGCAATGTCGAGACGGAGCGAAGTTGTCCATTGCGTAGCCACAGCAAGTTGTGTCATCAGCACATGAGCAAAGGCATCGGCTTGCTCACCCATAATCCGGCTTGTTTCATATACACTAGAGGCAAGGACATTCACCTCATCACGAATCACCTGTGCTACATCGACTATGATCTTCTTACCGCTTTCAGCGACAGAGAGCGTTATTCGCACAAGCTCTTCAGCTGTAGCACTTGGAATCTCAACAACGATGAAATGAACACCATTAGCAATACCGGTATATACTTCCAGTGTCGTACGAAGTGCGCCGGCCAATGTATTCGTGATGGAGTCTCCCTGCGGTACAGTGGCTGCTAGCGTACCATCATCAGTTAATAAACTACTTGGACGATGTGCATCGAAAGCTAGCTCTTGGCTAGTGCGATTCACTGCATACCCGAGCGATGCTATGCTTGCAGCTGCCATCCACCCCATAGCTGAGGCATGCTCGCCATTGCGTGCCGCCACAGCAATGGCACCCTGCGCATACTGCAATATTGCCATATAGTCACGGTCCTTCTTACGCAGCTCATCACTGTTCATATCCTTAATGCACACTGTGCGGCCCAGCTGCACGCCATACATACCAATGATATCGTGCTCATTGGTGTAGTCCGTTACTGAGGTGTCATAGTCCCGCGGGTTGACATTCTTCAGCACTTGGCCAATCCCTACCGCGTCGAAGGTGACTGTCTTATGTGCACCACCAGTTTTATACACCATATACTGCGCCAGTCCACCACTGAGTGAATGGCCAGTGAAGCTCTTGGTGCCTACATGAACACCGCCACCAACTTTCTTGATCGTCTCGGTATAGAAGGTGTAGGCATCATGGAATTGGTTCAGCCCATCCTATACAAAAACATTCCCACTCGATGCAATCGCAATATCCGACTCAATATCTTTCATCGCCTCCCAGATATTCTTATCAATATCTGTCCCGCGGTAGGCAAAGACAATGTCCTTGGTGGCTGGATCTTGCACAGCAATAGCCGACATACCAGATGGAGTAGTTGTGGCGTTAATGAGGTGCCAGGATGCAAGGGAGGAGAGGGGTTTGAGTTCAAGAGCAGAAAAGTTTATCTCTTTACTACTAACCTTATTCTGTATAGTCGAAATTGTTTCACCTTCATATTGCCTTATCCCCTCAAAATATACAAGCGAGCTTAAGGCTAGATATTGCTCAGCCTTTAATGGCTGATTTGTATTAATAGCGTTCATCTGACACCCCTTCCTTTCTAAAGCATTCATTGGCTTGTTTTTCATCTAATAGACGCGTACCTTCTACCTGTATATTACACACTATGTCTGTGTCCATCTTCGTATCATGTATGCTGTAATGTATAATACGGTAGCCAACTTTTTGCTGATTGATATATCTAATGAGGCTCATGAGATAGTACCGATCCCGATTATCGACAGCCAATTGATTTGTATTACGATTAACACTTATTATGTAGTGAATATCTTTTCCATAAGACGCTATCGCTTCTTCGTATGTTTTAGGTGTACCGCTCAGCGACTGTGCTCTATTGTCTGTAAGACTGACAGTGATGTCGGTCTGCGCCCATGAGTTATTTATGATATGATCCTTTATTAACTTATCATTCTGAGAGCGAGACCATATTACACCTGGATAGTTATCTTGATTGCCATTCGATGAGGTGTTTACAGAAAATCGTATATGAGGATCCCGTATAGGGTAAGCATTGGCAGCTAGTACTCCCTCTACGCCGAGACCACTGCTCTTCCGCTCTGGTTTCTCAACGATGAATTCCTCATTATATTTGTTTTGTAAATAAGTTTTCATTGTTGCTTGAGCTTGATTTGCCTCAATATCGGCCTTGAGATAGAATCCACCAACAAGGAGAAACATAACAGCTGTTGGAATAATGATGACATAGAGAATACTACGGAGAAGAATGGTGCGGAAGCTTAGTTTGGTGTTATTATTTAGTTCCTTCTTGGACATATTCTCTTCTCCCAACAACTCCTATTTTTGGCTACGCGACTATTATAGCACAAATGCAGAACTATTGAGTTATTCTGCAAGTTGTAGCGTTGATGAGTTGTCAAGGTATGAGAGAGGTTTAAGCTCAAGACGGTTGTTTTTAGGCACTTTCTTAATGATTTCTTTTAAAGATTTGTTGATATCATTATCAGAAAACGGCTCATATGCCAATGAGCTCAAAGTTAAAAACTGTTCGTCTTTTACCATGGCTATATCCTCCCTTTACTCTTTTTAAAGCAATCCTTGGAAGTTTCCTGCGCTGTTTTCTCGCTTATACCTCCATACTCCTGACAAACATATCGCGCATCTTCAGTTCTGCTATTTACTACGTATCTCACAGCATAACTTTTCGGGTTTTTTGATTGGACATACTCCATAAGTTTTCTTACGTTTTGGACATCTTCTTCTTTTACCTGGTCCCCTACTACAACAATAGATACTTCATATATAATATGGTCCCCATACTTTCGCAACATCTCAGCAAAAGCCGGCATGCCCTGTATCCCATCAGCTACATCAGGAGCAATTGTAATATCTGGCGTATATTTTACTGCAGATATAGACAATTTTTTAACCATCTTGGTAAGATCCTTTTCTTCCTGCTCATTGTAAAGTGCCGAGAGGTAGTTATCGCGGTAGAGCCGGTGATCTTTCTCTAAAACACGAAAGGTGTAAGAGCTACCCTCTCTATGTGCATCTGCAACTTTGCCGCCTCTTCTTGCGAATCCGCCTCCTTCAATTCGATAGTTCTTGATAATAAAGTGCTGATGATATTTTTTCTCTAGATAGGCGCGCATTTCAGTCTGAGCTTGATGAGCCTCTACAAGATACTTAATATGAAATATACCAATTAATGTAC
>CALHWA010000169.1 GCA_938036845.1 uncultured Candidatus Saccharibacteria bacterium
AGCGCCAAGCCGAGCCGAGCGATGTACTCAAGATTGCTTTGATCGGCCGACCCAATGTTGGTAAATCCAGCCTCTTCAATACACTGGCAGGCAAGCAGCAAGCTATCGTGGCTGGGGTGGCAGGCACCACACGCGATGTCAATCGCATCCGTCTGCGCTACCAGGGGCAAACCATCGAGCTGCTCGACACCGCCGGCATTCGCCGCCAAGGCAAGCAGGAGGTGGGCATCGAGAAGTTTAGCGTCTTGCGCACTTTGGCTGCCATCGAGGAGGCCAATATTTGCTTCCTCCTGATGGATGTAAATGAGCTCAACACCGCCCTCGACCAGCGGCTTGCTGGCATCATTGCCGAGGCAGGCAAGGGCATGGCTATCGTCGTGAGCAAATGGGACGCGGTGGAGGGCAAAGATGCCTACACGCGCGATACGCTCGCCCCGCAGATCTCTGCTCAATTCGATTTCACACCGTGGGCACCACTCATCTTCACCAGTGCCGTTACGGGCCAGAATGTGACGAAATTATTCGACCTCGCTCTTGGCATCGCCGCTCATCGCCAGCAAAAGACCACCACGCGCACCCTCAACGACCTCCTGCAGCGCTCTGTGCAGAAGCACCCACCAGCTGGCCTCAAGAACACCCACCCTAAGCTACGCTACATCGTCCAGACAGACACCAACCCACCATGGTTCGTTATCTACGGCAGCAACCTCAAGTTCGTCCACTGGAGCTACAAGCGCTACCTCGAGCGGCGCATCCGCGACACCTACGACTACACCGGCACCCCCATCAAGCTCTCCTTCCGCGACGAGAAGCAACTCAAAGCCAACCGCGAGCGTGTTAAGCGTGGCCTCGAGCCTGTGACGAAAGCATATAAGCAAGCCAAAGACGCCGAAAGATCCACCAAGCGATAATTATAAGCCTACAAGCGTGTACTACGAAGCATACATAATGCTACTATCATGCAGAGAGAGGTTGACGGCGTGATCAATTATTGATATATATATATTAGCTTTTGTTGACAAACCTGTCGTGTTTGACCAAAAGTGTTTTTTGACAAGCGGGAGAATAGACAGCAAGGTGAGATTCTCTGGCGCTAGTTCCTAGGCCA
>CALHWA010000170.1 GCA_938036845.1 uncultured Candidatus Saccharibacteria bacterium
GTGCATGCCGTCAACGTCGCTTTAGCAGAGATTGGTGCCTTTGGTGAGGCAGGTATGCAACACAAAAACGCCTACAGCAACGTAATTACCACTGGTGTGGTAGCGGGCAATGACGGCCGCAAGATGAGTAAGTCGCTGGGTAACTTTACCGATCCGAACGAGCTGATGGATAAGTTCAGTGCTGATTCCTTACGCTTCCTGCTGCTGAGTAGCCCGCTGCTCAATGGCGAGGACTTCGCGCTGCACGATAAGGACGTGGGTGATGTGGCTCGGAAGCTGGCGATGATTTGGAATATGTATGATTTCTTTACCATGTACGCGGAAGTTGACGAGTTCACATTTCCGTACGATACGGCGTCTTCGGATGCGTTTCTCGTTCACCGTATCACCAATACGGCTCACTCCGATACTCCCGAATCCTTGTCTCGCACTGGAACTGAGAACTCGTTCCAGATCAGTGTCGATATTGATAAATTATCTAACCCTCTCGACATCTGGATTATCAGCCGCTTGCATGAGCTGGTGGCGGAGGTCGAGAAGCAGATGGATGCCTATAATATCCCTGATGCACTCAGCCCGATTTTGCCGTTCCTGGACGACGCCAGCAACTGGTACGTCCGCCGTAGTCGCCGCCGATTCTGGAAGTCGGAAGATGATGGCGACAAGAGCGACGCCTACCGCACGCTGCACTATGTGCTGGTGTGCCTGAGCTACCTACTGGCACCGTTTACGCCGTTTTTGGCTGAGGAGTTGTATCATAATCTGACCGGTGATGATGAGTCGATCCACCTGAAGGATTGGCTGCCAGCTGGCGCGGTCAATGAGCAGGTGCTGGCTGACATGGCTCGCACACGTGAGCTGATCAACACCGGCCTGAGCTTGCGGATGAAGCAGGATGAGCACCAAGCATCGATCAAGGTTCGCCAGCCGCTGCAATCTGCGGCCTATGCGGGCACCAAGCTGGCTGAGTACTACGAGCAGATCATGGCCGAGGAGCTCAATGTCAAGGAAATTCGCTGGGTTGAGAATCTAGACGAGCATCTGGCTGATTATGACGTGACTGAAGGCTTGGTCAAGTCAGAGAGCTGGATCGAAATCAGTAAGCACGTGACGCCCGAACTCAAGCGCGAAGGCTTGATGCGTGAAGTCATTCGCCACGTCCAGAGCGCGCGCAAGAAGGCTGGGCTGCAGGTGGATGATCGGATTATGCTGCACCTAGCAACGAATGATGAGCAGCTTCGCCAAGCCCTCACTGAGTATGCAGACACAATCGCGAGCGAGACGCTAGCGACAATGAAACAGCCAGGCGATGTACTCTACCAAACGACGGCTACAGTAGATGGTGCTGAGCTGCAGATTAGCCTCACCAAAGCATAGGACTACAAGGAATAACATGCTAAGCCGCGAGTGGCGCATCAGTAGTGAGACGCCACTCGAGCTTGGTGGCTGGCAATACTTGAGTTTCTATAGCCATCCTCACCCCTTGCGCTAGTACAGCGCCCTCACTAAAAATGTTGAGAGACCAGCTACGAAACAAGCAGAAAGTACAGAGCGACAATTGCTACAATGGGGCTATAAGCCTGCACGATAATTGAATATCATGACTAAACTACCTACCACCATACCTACCTCCTCATTACGCCAGCGCTTGGCGGGGTTGTGGCTAGTGGTGCGGATTATTTGGCGGGAGGCACCGCTGACGATTGCAGTCCAAGCGGTGGGAGCGGTGCTGTCGGCGGTACTGCCATTAGCCACGGCATACTACGCGGCTCTTGCGACAACGGCTTTGGCTGAGGCATACGCGACGGGTGGTCAGCCGCAACTCCTCATCTATGTCGTGGTGACTGTGGTACTGGGCGTTGTGGCGAGTGTGTGGTCGGTGGTGCAGGGGTATTACGACCAAGTGTCGCGCTACCGCATCGAGGCTGCCATGAGTGACCACATGTATGCCCGTCTTCATGCACTGGATTTTTGGCGCTACGATGACCCTGCGACCATTGATATGTTTGATAAAGCGCAGCGCTTCGTCCAGTCATTTTCGTACCTCTTTATCCAACTGGTGCGAATGCTGACAGCGCTGGTGTCGCTGGCAACAAGCCTGTGGATGATGGTGATGGTGAGCTGGTGGCTGGGGTTGCTCGTGCTTGTGGCGCTTGTGCCAAGTAGTGTGGTGCAGGTGCGGTTGTCGCGTTTGCAGGCTGGTCACTGGCGCGATCAGGTGGGTACGCGGCGGCGCATGGCGTGGATCGAGCACATCCTTAGCCGGCCGAACTTCATTGCCGAGCTGCGCCTCTATGGAGTGATCCACCATCTACTTGGTGAGCGAGCAGCACTGCGGGATAAAGATCGGCTGCGGGTGCTTGGCTACGAGTGCCGCTTTATGGGGCAGCGCCTGGGCGGAGAGATTATCCAGGCGGCAGCGGAGGTAGTGGCGCTTGCTTGGGTGGTGCTGGAGATCGTGGCACACCGTCAGCCGATTGGGCAATTTGTGCTCGTGCAGCAAATGGTAGGGCGAGTGATGAGTGGGATGGATAACGTCATCAATACATATAATATGATTGACGAAGACCTCGCCACCATGACAGACTACCAGCGGTTTATGGTGCTGCCTACTATGAGCCAGGCAGCCACCATTGATGAGGTGACGCTGCGCGATGCGATTGCGGTGCGGCGGGTGTCGTTTTGCTATCCAGGCATGCAAACGGCGGTGCTGCGTGATATCTCTTTCACCATTCGCCGTGGTCAGCACGTTGCCATTGTGGGCGAAAATGGCGCTGGCAAGAGCACGCTCGTTAAGCTGCTCACCGGTCTGTATCAGCCTACCAAAGGCAGCATTACCATTGATGGGCACGATCTCCGCCATATCAATCCAGCGGCTTGGCACCGGCAATTGGCTGTGCTGGGGCAGGAGTTCATCCGCTACGACTTCGCCACGGCGCACGAGAATGTCTGGTATGGCGATGTCTCGCAGCCAGTGGATGTAGCGCGCCGCGATGCTGCACTGCGCCAGGCCGAGGCAGTCGATTTTGTCCGCAAACTTCCTCGTGGTGGGGACAGCTATATCAGCAAATGGATGGAGGCGGATGACCACGAAACAGGGGTTGACCTATCTGGTGGGCAGTGGCAACGCCTGGCCTTAGCGCGCAACTTGTATCGCAATGCGCCCATCATCATCCTTGACGAGCCCACCAGCGCCATTGATGCCGCCGCCGAAGCACGCATCTTTCGCCACCTCTTTGCCAAGCAGGGCAAGACTATCATCACCATTAGCCACCGCTATAGCACTGTTAAAAAGGCGGATGCTATTTACGTTATCGCCCACGGCCGCATCGTCGAGCACGGTGCTGCCGCCGCATTGATGGCGCAGCGTGGTGTATTCTACGAGATGTTCAAAGAACAGATATAGTTTGGTATAATAGGGGTGTGGCGCGTTGGCGGAGCGGTTACGCAGAGGTCTGCAAAACCTTTTAGACGAGTTCGACTCTCGTACGTGCCTCCACAATTGTTGATAAATAGCTCTCTTGATGGAGCTATTTTTGCTCTAGCATTTCTTTTAGCTCTGGGAAGGTTGGCTGGAAGAAATGATTGCGGTCTTCAAAAATATGCACCGTAGCGGTCGGCAAGTCTCGCTGAAATTTAGCAAGTTCGGTGAAGGGTACGACTGGATCGTCTTTGCTGTGGAATAGGTGAATTTCTTTGGCAGATTTTTCGAGCCCAGTGGCGCTTGTTACTCGAAAGCTGCCGAGGTCTTCATTCGATTCGTCATCATAGCACGGTGACACTAGCACCAATCGCCGGACTGGCGTGCTAAGTGGTGATTCATGCAAATATTTTGCCAAAAACATTGCACCCAAACTATAGCCAACCAGCTGAACGTCATCACCAAGCAGGGGTAGTAGCTTTTCAAAATATATTTTCCACTCAGCGTAGCTAGCGTTTTGCTTATTAGGGAAATTTGGCAGTAAAACATCAGCATCAACGATTTCTTGCGCCAGCCAGTTACGCCATTTTTGTGTCCACAGTAGTCGTTCATAATGAAGTTGACTATTCTTTAGATTATTCAAGTAATTTTCGTAGCTATTAAAGCTTGATCCGCCGTGAATTATTACAATTTGCCTCATAAACATAGTATAATACAAGCAGCACATGGCTGCTATGCCAGAAGTGCGGTTGCACGCGCGAGTGGCGGAACTGGTAGACGCGAGGGACTTAAAATCCCTTGGCCAAAAGCCGTGCGGGTTCGATTCCCGCCTTGCGCACCAGGCGTGATATAACAGAGAAAACCACTTGAGGAGAGTGGCTTTCTCGTGTGTATAGCCAGAAGGGTAGAATATGGTGGCGGTCGTAGTAGCTGCCAACGCAAGATTTATTGTAGAATTACCCCAACCGCTGGCGAAAGCCACACAATTTGCTATAATAAAGCTATAACCAAAAAGGAGAAACGACACTATGACAATAGCATTAATCGTTTTGCTCGGCGTGATTGGCCTGCTCGTTCTGTTTGGCATCTTCATGTGGGCAACGTACAACAGCTTGGTCAAGCTGAAGATCCGCGTGGACGAAGCTTGGAGCGACATCACCGTCCAGCTCAAGCGCCGAACAGACCTCATCCCCAACCTAGTGGGCACCGTGAAGGGCTATGCGTCGCACGAGAAGGAAGTCTTTGAGAATGTGGCAGAAGCTCGCAGCGCTATCATGAATGCCCAAGGTGTGCAGGAGACAGCTGCGGCAGAGAATATGATCGAAGGCGCTCTGAAGAGCTTGTTTGCCGTAGCAGAGGCTTACCCAGAGCTCAAGGCTAACCAAAACTTCATTCAGCTGCAGCAAGAGCTGGTGGATACTGAGGATAAAATCCAGGCTGCACGCCGCTTCTATAACGGTGGTGTGCGCGACCTCAACACCCGCATCGCCATGTTCCCCGCCAACATTGTGGCTGGTATGCTGGGCTTCAAGGCTCGCGAGTTCTTCGAGGTCGAAGACCGCGCCAGCGTCGAGAACCCAGTGCAAGTGCAGTTCTAGACACCTCGCACACTATAACGAAACCGCTCTCGATGGAGGGCGGTTTTTTATAGCTTGAATTTCACAGCGCCACTGTTTAGCAGTAGCTCCACCTCGCAAAACCACCATTATCTGCTACAATATATCTATGTACAGAGCAATTGCACACAACAAACGTAATACAGTTATTTTGATGATCGTCTTCGTCGTGATGGTGGCGGTGATTGGCCTGGCGGCGCAGTTGATTATGAATAGCCGCGGTATGCAGGGCAACCTGACGATCTTTTGGGGGACGTTCATTGGGGCGCTGATCTATGCATTGGTGCAGTACTTCATTGCTTCTAAGCTTGCTATGAGTATGACTGGTGCGGTGGAGATTCGCAAGGCAGATAACCCCCGTTTGTGGCGCACCGTCGAGAATCTTGCCATCACCGTGGGATTGCCCATGCCGCAGGTGTATATTATCGACGACCCAGCACCGAACGCTTTTGCTACTGGCCGTGACCCCAAGCATGCCATTGTGGGCGTGACGACTGGCCTGCTGGAGATTATGGATGATCGTGAGCTGACCGCTGTGCTGGCCCACGAGATGGGGCACGTCCAAAACTACGATATTCGGGTGAGTATGATTACCTTTGGTCTGGTGAGTGCGATCGGCCTAGTGTCGGATATTGCACTGCGCATGCTATGGTTCCGTGACAATGATGACCGCGAGACTAATCCGGTGCTGCTGGTGCTTGGCGTTGTCGCCGTCATCCTCGCACCCATCGTAGCGGCCATTATGCAAATGGCGGTGAGTCGTCAGCGTGAGTACCTGGCCGATGCGACTGGTGCACTAACGACACGCGACCCAGCTGGTCTGGCTAGCGCGCTGGGTAAGCTGCAGGCATACACTCGCCCGATGGAGAAGCAGGTCAGCTCAAGTGCTAATATGTTTATGGTGAACCCGCTCAAGCCAGGGTTCTTTAGCCGGTTATTTAGCACCCACCCACCGCTCGAAGACCGCATCAAGCGCCTCAACGAAGATATGAACAAATGGTAGGGTCGTACCTGTGGCAAAAAAAACAAAGTCAACTCGCCGCTCATCATCACGCACCGCTCTAACAGTGGCTACGAGCCAACATCGCTCAAAAAAAGAGGCAAAACACCCTGACGCTGCAAAAAAGGCAACATCATCCTCTCGCGGGACTGCATACGCAAAAGCCCGCTCGCAGCACTCGAAGGATGCTCCATCGACGCGACCCAGCTGGCGCACTAACCTCCATTGGCGGACCTGGTGGGCTCGTGGTGGCAGGGTAGTAGCGAGTAGCCGCCAATGGTTGCATAATTTACAACGGCGACGGCCGCATCGAAGCTTCCGTCGCACGCGCCGGCGCGACTATGCGCGTTCATTGCAATTACCAGGTTACGTCGCCTTTACTGCGCAGGTGTTGCGGATGGTGCGGGCGCACTGGCGGACGTTGTGCCTCTTAGCAGTGTTTTATGCCGTGCTGCTCTTGGCGCTGGGGGCAATTACCAACCAAGCAATGTACGACCGCCTGCAAAGTATGCTAGCAGAGTCGGGCAAGGATATTCTCACCGGTGCCTGGGGCAAGCTAGGCGAGGCAGGGCTCCTCATGGTGACGGCCTTTGGTACGGGTAGCGGCAACCTCAGCGCTGACCAGCAGCTCTATGTGGTGCTGGGCTTTTTGTTGGTGTGGCTCACCACAGTGTGGCTATTACGCGAGTATAAGGCAGGGCGAGCGCCATGCCTGCGCGATGGGCTATATAATGCCTGTGCACCACTGGTAGCCACACTGATGGTTGTCCTCGTCTTCCTCGTGCAGCTTATCCCGCTGGGGGCGATGGCGCTGGTGTATATTGGCCTGTCGAGCAATGGGGTGATTAGCGAAGGATTTGGCTCGATGCTCTTCTATGTGCTACTAGCTACTGTGGCGGTGCTGACGCTCTATTGGGGCACGAGCACCTTCATTGCGCTTGTGGTGGTGACGCTGCCCGGTATGTACCCTATGCGGGCGCTGGCAGCAGCGGGCGACCTGGTGGTGGGGCGGCGGCTGCGCATTTTATATCGGCTGCTGTGGCTATTTGGCAGCGTGGCAGTGCTGTGGTGCGTGGTGATGATCCCCGCCATTCTCCTTGATGCCTGGCTCAAGCACCTCTGGCAATGGTACACCTCTGTGCCGACGATGCCCGTCCTAGCGGGCTTCATCAGCTCGGTGACGGTAGTATGGTGTGCAGCGTATATATATCTCCTTTATCGCAAGATTGTTGATGATACGGCAGCACCAGCGTAAGGTGGGCGACTCTCGCAGTAGTATTGCTTGAGGCCTAGTTTTGGGTAATTAGTGGTGGAGAGATCTTCGCTTGGCCGCGTAGTGGCTTTTGTGATAGCAAAAAGCTGAGGTTCTTTGTCTTATACTTACTAATAGCACTCTCGAATTCAATGGCGAGGCAAGTTGTCATTGTATATTGCATTCTCTAACAGGGTGATATTGAATGTGAATCTTAAAAATTTTGCTCTCTTTGTGCTAGCTTACCCTCCCATACTTCATCCGATGGAGTGTGAGAATCTGTCATTGTGCTGACAGATTCTCAGCCCAGCGCAAGAGGTTGATATCCAGTGAATATCGACCCTTACAGTGTTCCTGAGGAGGGAGTGTGAGGAGGGTGAGCGTGAGAGAACGCAAGGGGCTTTAGATCAGATACATACCAATTTTGCAGGATGGTTATACTAAATCCTCTCTTAAAAAAGCTGCGCCCATCGCCAAATTCCGCTATACTAAAGCAGTAAGGAATCACTATGACACAAGACAAACATCTAGCATCACCCAACCTGTCGCCAGCTCAGCGCAGTGCTGAGCTGCGTCAGCTACTCAATCGCTATAGCTACGAATACCATGTGCTGGATGCGCCCAGCGTGAGCGACGCGGTGTACGACAGCCTCTTTGCCGAGCTCAAGCAGCTCGAGGCGGCGCACCCGGCACTCATCACGCCTGATTCGCCTACCCAGCGGGTTGGCAACGTCCTTAAAGGAGGCTTTGCCAAGGTGCAGCATCGCCGGCGGATGGTTAGCCTCAATGATGTCTTCGACACGGCAGAGGTCGAGGCGTGGGTGCAGCGCATGGATAAGCTCTTGCCAGGCCACAAGCACGAGTTTTTTGCCGATATCAAGATGGATGGCCTGGCCTGCGCGCTTATCTATAACGATGGCGTGCTGGTGCAGGCCGTCACACGGGGCGATAGCTACGTTGGCGAAGATGTAACGAATAATGTGCGGACGATTCGCAATGTGCCGCTATGTCTGCGTGAAGCACCTGGCTTTGAGCACTTACTGCAGGGCAGGACGGAGATCCGTGGGGAAATCGTCATGCTCAAGCGCGACTTTGCGGCACTTAATAGGCGACAGCAAGCTGCTGGCCAGCCAGCCTTCGCCAACCCGCGTAACCTCGCGGCTGGCACTATCCGCCAGCTTGACCCAGCACTCGTGGCGCAGCGCCCACTCCATTTTCGGGGTTACGATGTCATCCGTGATGATGCGGCTGAGGTACCAACCAATAGCTATGCGTATGACGCCTTGACAGCACTAGGTATCACACGCAACCAGCACGCGGCGGTCTTTACGAATCTAGCCGAGGTAATGAATTTCGTCCAGCAGTGGGGTGAGCAACGCCGTGATTTACCGTTCAATACGGATGGCCTCGTGATCAAGATCAACAATCGCACTCTCTACGACCGCCTGGGCATGGTGGGCAAGAACCCGCGTGGTGCAGTGGCCTACAAATATGCAGCCGAGCAAGCTACTACCATCGTGCGCGATATCGTCATTAGCATTGGCCGGACAGGTGCTGCCACACCAGTAGCGGTGTTCGACCCAGTCGTTGTGGCTGGCACGACGGTGCAGCACGCCAGCCTGCACAATGCCGACGAGATTGCCCGGCTCGATGTGCGGCGTGGTGATACTGTGGTGATCTTCAAGGCGGGGGACATCATCCCGCAGGTTGAGCGAGTGCTGCCAGAGCTGCGCCCAGCCAATACCGAGCCGATTGACTACCCAGCCGAGCTCCAGCGCCAATATCCCGAGTTGCAGTTTGAGCGGCCTGCTGGTGAGGCAGTGTACCGGGTGTGCGGTGCTAGTAGCTCGCTCATCCTCACGCGCGCCCTCACGCACTTTGCATCCAAAGGAGCACTGGATATCGACACACTTGGCGAGAAGAATGTCGCTACATTGGTCGAGGCTGGCTTGGTACATGATCTAGCCGATATTTATACACTAGGGAAGGAGGATCTTCTTCGGCTCGATCGCTTTGCCGAGGTCTCGGCGCAGAAGCTCATCGATGCCATTGCTGTTGCAAAGCGTCCAGCACTTGAGCGTTTCCTCTATGGCCTCGGCATCCGCCACGTGGGTGCGCAGACGGCAATCGATATTGTGAAACATTTTGCAGATAATTCAAAAAAGAATACATTAAATGATGAGCCGCAAGCACCCGTCAATACACTTGCGAATGACAAGCAATTGCTTGGCTTCCTGCGCTCTGCCACACTCGACGAGCTGCAGGCGATTGATGGCATTGGCGTGGTAGTGGCTGAATCGATCGTGGCGTGGTTCAGTGATGTAGACAATGTTGCTTTACTGGATAAGTTTGCTCAATGTGGTGTCGTGCCGCAGCATACGCAATCGTCGCAGCAGCTCGCTGGTCAAAAATTCGTCATCACTGGCACATTGCAAGCAATGAGTCGCGACCAAGCGGCTGAAAAAATCCGTGCTCTGGGTGGTACCTTCCAGAGTAGCGTCAGCAAGGATACCACCTACCTCGTTGCTGGTGGCAAAGTTGGTGCGAGCAAGCGAGCCAAGGCAGAGAAGTATGGTACAATGATCCTCACCGAAGGGCAATTTTTAACACTTATCCAATAAGCAGGAGAAAGATATATGGCAACCCCAGAACAACCACAAAGAGATGAATTAATCGCTGCAGCGAAAAGTATGGCGCCATTCCCAATAATTATGGCAACCTTTATGCTCGTGTATGCTGTGTGGTTTGGTGTGGCGTGGGGCACTATTGGCTGGGCAGTCTTTGCACTATTTGGTGTGTATGCGGCATGGCTGATTTTTTGCGGTGTGCAGCATATCCGTGTGACGAAAAAATTGCCCAAGCCAGCACCAACGCCAGCCAGCAAGCGGATCGCTAAGCAGATGCAGCTGCTGAGCATGGTGTCGTATGCACCACTGTGGATTATCTTTGCGTTGCTTGGTATGTTTCAGCAGCAGATTTATATCATGCCGGTGCTTGTGCTGGTTGTTGGGCTGCACTTCATTCCGCAGGCAAAGATCTTTGACCGGACGATTGATTATTATCTTGCACCTCTCCCCATCTGCACGGCATTGATTGGCTTCTACCTTGCCTTTGCAACGAGTACTTCGTGGCAAGTGGTCTATGCTATCAGCAGCATTGGCGGGGCACTCGCAACCGCAGGGTATGGACTATATATGGTGCTAGGCCACAAACAACTCATGAACCAAATAAACCACGCGTAAGAATTATACGACGCCACACACCTAATCAGCTAGCTTGCAAAATGCAAGTGAAAAAAACACTATGAATGGCGATGCGCAAAATTCATGATGCAATATATGCTATTGATAACAACCCAGCAATAGCAGTGTGCATAATATATAAAAGAACTCAACAATAAACAGGCAAGGACGATAAGACAATGGTGCGATTCTATCTCGAGAAACTCGTGCGCGACAAAGTCGTCGAAAAATGCAAGGCCGACCCACAGGTGCTCCATACGGAGTATCATCAACTGGATCGCGCGGCGTATCGCCGTGAGCTGCAGCGCAAGATTTATGAGGAAGCAAACGAAATTCCGCTGGGCGATGATAGGCTAGAAGAGGCGCTGCAGGAGCTGGCGGATGTACAGGCTGTTCTCGATGCACTGCGCGATGATTTTGGCTTTTCGCCTCAGCAGGTGCAAGACGCAGTGATGCGCAAAGCTGCTCATGCTGGTGGTTTTCAAAAACGCTATTATATTGCGTACAACGACCTAGCGGAGGATAGCAAATGGGTCGAGGTTTTTCGGGCGCAGCCAGAGAAATATCGGGAGGAGAAGCAAAAAGGAGATAAATGATGCAGCAACCACTATTCATCACGGGTAACCAGCACAAGGCCGACTATCTAGCGCGCATGCTTGGTATGCCACTGGAGCATCGCAAAATTGATTTGGTAGAAATTCAATCGTCTTCGCCTGAGGAGGTTGTTCGACATAAAGTGCGTGAAGCGTATGAGATTGCCCAGCAGCCTGTTCTTGTTGAAGATGTGTCGCTGGGGTTTGCAGCGCTGAATGGATTACCTGGGCCGTTCATTAAGTTCTTCGTTGAGGCACCAGATGGGCTAGAAAAATTATGCCGTATGCTTGATGGATTTGATGATCGATCGGCACTGGCGGTAGGTGTGTTTGGCTACTATGATGGCTGCGAGATGCACATTTTTCGCGGTGAGCTACCAGGCAGTATTGCAGCGCATCCGCGAGGTGATGGTGGCTTTGGTTGGGACAAAATATTTTGCTCAGATGGCTACGATAGCCGGACGCGCGCTGAGCTGCTGCCCGAGGAAGATGCAGCGACGTATCACATTATTAAACCAATTGCAGCACTGCGCGAATTTTTGCAATCTCATAGATAAGATTTTGTGCAACTTCTACCACTGTTATATTCCTGAGTCGAACACTAAGTTTATTCATGGCAATTAATAGGTAGCAGTATATTGATGGTGCGGTAGGTATAGGAGTTTGGATCGATTATACAATATACTTTTGAATACTTTTTATTTATATTCAATATAATTGTATATTGTGCGGAGAGAATAGTGCTGTGTGCTGCTTAATAGCAGGGTATGTATGGGTATAAATCTTACAAAGAGGGAGATATATCACTTGCAATATGCAAGCAAAAAAGCTCGGTTATTATGCTGTGAGGTAGTGGAAAAAGTAAGCAGTAGAAAGGCATTTTGGCGCCGCACGAGGGCGATAGGTAAGCCGAAATAATCGCTACAAAAAGAGAGTGCAAAAGGAACGCGGCACGACAAACAGTTGCAAAAAGAAAGCAAAAAATCACCAGCCTGCGTGAATCAACTCCACAATCTATTCAGTCGCCATACTACCAACAATCAAGCTCGCGCCAATTACATCATCAACGCTCGAGCCACGCGATAGGTCGCTGATTGGTCGTGCGAAGCCTTGCAGAATAGGGCCGTAGGCGTGGCCACCAGCCAGGTGCTCGGCCAGCTTGTAGGCAATGTTGCCGGAGTTAAGATCGGGGAAAACGAGGACGTTGGCCTGCCCGGCGACGGGGCTGGTAGGGGCTTTTTTGTGGCCAATGGCGGGGACGAGAGCGGCGTCAAGCTGGAGCTCACCATCGATGAGGAGCTCTGGCTGGTGGGCTTGCACCTCTGAAAGAGCGTGGCGAATTGTTTCGACACTTTGGCCGCCAGCACTGCCCAGCGTGGAGTACGATAGCAGCGCAACGCGGGGCTGCCAGCCAAGACGGGTGGCACTCAAGGCGCTGGCTCTAGCAATGGCGGCTAGGCCAGCGGCATCTGGTGCAATGTTCATCCCGCAGTCGGCAAAGATGAGTAAGCCATTCTCCCCGCCAGCGAAGTGGGGTATATCCATCACGAAGAAACTCGATGCATAGCGCACCCCGGGCGCTAAGCCAACAACCTTCAGCGCAGCCCGCAATACCGCAGTGGTGGGATGGTCAATGCCGGCCACCATAGCATCACACGTGCTATCGTGAAGCAGCTGAGCCGCGTAGGTGAGAGAGTTAAGGGGAGGTGTGTTGGTAGTATTTGCAGGTGGAGTATCGTGTTGGTGGGGCACTGTCATAATCTCGATGTCTTCGAGCGAGATGCCTGCATCGGCAGCGGCTTGCTTGATGGCTGCTGGGCTGTCCGCCACAAGCACTGGCCGAGCGGCGTGCCAATCGGCCAGCTGGCGTACGGCGCTGAGGATAATGGGGTTGGTGCCTTCTGGGTAGGCGATGCGCGGCGGGTGAGTGGCGAGCGCATCACGTAGGGTGAGTATACGCTGATTCATACTTGTAGTATAATCGATATATGGAAGAACTCATAATCGAACAGGCAACCGCCGTCAGCCAGGCTGATGTGGCCGCAATCGCAGCACTGGGCGATGTGCTGCACCAAGCCGGAACAACTGCGCCAACTACTCCAACTACCTCTGATGCAGCGGCGATAGACGCTTTGCGTCAGGCTCTTGAAGCAGTGATCACTGCTGAGAATCAAACGCTGCTCCTGGCTCGTCTTGATGGTAAGGTAGTGGGCATGGCAACGCTCGCGCTGTTGGTGGGGCCGATCGCTGGGCGTAAGATCTACCTCGATGATTTCGTGACTGACCCATCAGTGCAGGGCAAGGGGGTTGGCTCACGGCTGTGGGATGCGATGCTGAGCTGGGGCCAGCAGCACAGTGCGACCAAGCTCACCTTCACCTCCAACCCTAAGCGTCAAGCAGCCCATCGCTTTTATCTCCACAAGGGCGCGACGATCTATAACACGACAGTGTTTGAGAAGACGATTGAATAGCGTAGGTTAAGCTGCACACTTTTCCTCTCTCATGTACCAACTATTCCTTATCTGGTAGTGCAGGGCCAGCTGCTGATTACTGCTAGCGCTATAACGTTCAATCTATGATGGCAATTTCTGCAGCAGCTTAGAAGAGGGTGTATGAGAGGGGGTGTGAGA
>CALHWA010000171.1 GCA_938036845.1 uncultured Candidatus Saccharibacteria bacterium
TGGCAGCAGAAGACTACGAGCGTGCTGCCTTGTATAAGCAGCGCATTAGCCAATTGACCGACCAGCTTGAGCAAGCACGTCGCGAGCAAAGCCGCAAAACTCCACTGGTGCTCACCGAGGATAATATTGCTCATGCCATTGCTGTGATGACACACATCCCGGTTGAGAAAGTCCGCACAAGTGAGGCGAAGCTCCTGCGTAATCTTGAGAAACACCTTGGCAAATATCTGATTGGCCAGGAAGAAGCAGTCAGCAAAGTGGCTCGGGCTATTCGGCGCAGTCGTAGTGGGGTGGCGAGCAGCCAGCGGCCGATCGGTAGCTTTGTCTTTATGGGGCCAACTGGTGTCGGCAAGACCGAGCTGGCACGCGTGCTTGCTCGTGAGGTGTTTGGCTCGGATGACGCACTGATTAAGATCGATATGAGTGAGTTTGGCGAGAAGCACACCGCAAGCCGGCTTGTTGGCGCACCTGCTGGCTATGTAGGCTACGACGATGGCGGCAAATTGACAGATAAGGTGCGGCGTCAACCCTATAGTGTGGTGTTGTTTGATGAAATCGAAAAGGCTCACCCCGATATTTTCCAGATGTTGCTGCAGCTGCTTGAAGATGGCACACTGACTGACTCGACTGGCCGTGTTGTGAGCTTCCGTAACACGATCATCATCCTTACGAGCAATCTCGGTGCGGATAAAATGCAGCACAATCGCAGCCTCGGCTTCCAGGTCAAACTGGCCGACGAGGACGATACAGTACAGCAGCAGCGACGCAATGAGTCATATACTCGTGAGGCACTGGAACGATTCATGCGGCCGGAGCTAATTAATCGGTTTGATGCGATCATCACCTTCCGCCCGCTCACCAAACCAGAGGTTGGGAAGATATTCGACTTGCAGATTGCTGAGCTCAATCGGCGTTTGGCGCGCCAAAGTCTCGCCGTCAAGGTGTTACCAGCGGCAAAGCGACGGTTGATTGCTCAGGGTTACAGCCGCACCTTTGGGGCGCGGCCGCTGCGGCGCACGATTGAGGATGAGCTGGAGCATCGCCTTGCGGAGGGGATCTTGGCCCGTCACTACGCCAAAGGGTCGGTCTTGACAGTTGGAGTACGAAAAGGGGAGCTGACGATTGACGCACGTAGCGAAAAGGCCTAAGCGCCTCCTCTCAACACTGGTCGGCCTAGTGATGATCGGTGGTATGGCCTGGGCTGGGCTGACCTATGGCCCGGAGCTCTACGATGCTGCAGTGGCGAGCCGGTACCAGCCCGATAGTGCAATGCAAGCGGTGATTGACCAGCTTGAGCTGACTGACAAAGGTCGGCAGCTGCTCTATGCGAGTCAGCCACAATTGCAGGACAAGGCTGAGTTTAACAAAAGCTGCAAATCGACTGAGCGCACAGCAGCCATCCTTGGCTGCTATCACCTGCGCCGGATTTACGTCTACAATGTGCAGAATCAAGAACTGACTAACGCCGAACCCGTCACAACAGCGCACGAGCTCCTGCACGCTGCATATGAGCGGCTTGGCTCAGGTGAGCGGCACCGGATCGACCGGCTTATCGAAGCAGAGTACGCCAAGATTAAGACCAATCCGGTCATCGCCTCAATGGTCAAGTACTACGACCAGGCTGAGCCAGGCGAGCGTAATAATGAGCTTCATTCTATTATTGGTACACAGATTGGTACGGTCAGTAGCGAGCTAGAGCAGCACTATGGTCGGTATTTTCGTAACCGTGCGGCGATTGTCGCACGCAGTGATGCTTACCAAGCTGTCTTTGACAAAGTCGATCAAGAAGCCAAAGCGCTCAGCAAGGCAATCAACCAAGAAGCTACCCAGCTCCCCACTGATCAAGCACAGTACAAAGAGATGGCTGAGCAGCTGTCGGCTGATATTAAGGTGTTTAATGCGAGAGCTCAAAATGGCGGCTTTCGCGATGACGCATCATTCCAGGCAGCGCGCAAGAAGCTCTTGGTACGCCAGCGAGCCCTTGAGGCGCAGCGGCTCGCGATTAATCAGCGCGGTGAGATATATAATGCGAAGATCACTCGGCTCAATGCCTTGTCGGTACGCGCTAACGAGCTGAACCAAAGCATTAATGGCATTGAGCAACCCAAGGAGCAGGTGTAATGGCACGAGCTCGCACGATGTTTGTCTGCCAGCAGTGTGGTGCGCGCTCACCAAAGTGGACGGGCAAGTGTGAGCAATGTGGCCAGTGGAATAGCCTCGTCGAGCAAGCACCAGCCCCGGTGGGGAAATCGGCTGTGGCACGGAGCGCTGGCCAAGGTACGTTGCTACAGCCGCGGCCAATCACTGCTGCAAGCCAGGATGAGCCAGCAGCTCGGCTTGCAACGGGCATTGCCGATCTTGATGCAGTGCTGGGTGGTGGTATTTTGCCTGGTGGAGTGCTTCTTCTGGCGGGGCAACCAGGCATGGGCAAGAGCACTCTCTTGCTCCAGGTCGCGCATGCGGTTGCTCGGCAGCAAGCGGTGCTCTATATCAGTGGTGAGGAGTCGGCTGGGCAGGTGGCGCTGCGGGCCACTCGACTGGGTGCCGACCAGCACGAGGCATTGTCGTTTGCAGCGAGCACGAGTGCTAATGATATTGCGGCTACCATCCGTACTGGCCAATACCAGCTGGTAATTGTCGATTCGATTCAGACACTGAGCCTGGCTGAGATCACCAGTGCACCAGGCACCGTAAGCCAGATTACTAACGCCAGCAACGTTATCATTCAAGCGGCCAAGCAATCAGGGACGGCGGTAGTGCTGGTAGGCCATGTGACGAAGGAAGGGTCGATCGCGGGGCCCAAGGTACTTGAGCATCTCGTGGATGTGGTGCTGCAGTTTGAGGGCGATCGCTACGGTGGCTTTAAGGTGGTGCGGGCCATCAAGAACCGCTATGGTAGCACGAATGAAGCGGCGATTTTTGCTATGGGTGAGCGTGGCCTGACAGTAGTAGAGAACCCCTCAGCTGCGCTGCTTGCCGAACGCCAAAATGCTGATGGTTCAGTAGTACTGGCTACCCTCGAGGGTAATCGCCCTATCCTTGTCGAGATCCAAGCACTTGTCAATCCAACCCATTTCGGGTATCCTAAGAGGACAGCCAGCGGATTTGATCTCAACCGACTCAACCTTTTGATCGCTGTCCTCGAGCGGCGCACCAAATTGCAATTATCCGATAAAGATATCTACATCAACGTTGTCGGTGGACTCAAGTTGGCTGATCGGGCGGCTGACTTAGCCGTCATTATGGCAATCGCCAGTGCTGCTGCTGGCCGACGTCTTGACGATGGTGTGGTGGTCTTTGGTGAGGTGGGCCTTGGCGGTGAAGTGCGCAGTGCCCAAGCGGCTGAGCGGCGCATTGCTGAGGCGCAAAAACTCGGCTTCACCAAAGCAATTGCTCCGCATTCTGGCCTTAAGACGCCCTTTGTTCATGATGTGCGCGATATCCGCAGCGCACTCATTACCTATCTAAAAACATAACAAAAGGAACAACATGCAATTATCTACTATTGTGTTGCTTATCATCACACTTATTATCCTTGGCGAAGTTAGTTATCTTCTGGCTCGGCTGCCGCGTAACACGCTCAAAACAAAAGGGCGAGCATTATTAGTCGATACGTCAGTACTAATGGACGGTCGCATCACAGCCGTTGCCAAAACAGGATTTATTGGTGACACGCTGGTGATCCCCCGGAGTGTGGTGGGCGAGCTGCAATTTTTGGCAGATCATGCCGACAGCGACAAGCGAGCTCGTGCGCGCTATGGCCTCGACGTCGTGACTGAGCTGCAGGCGATGGACGAAGTTGAGGTAGAGCTCTTGCAGGATGGCAGCAAAGCACGTGAAGGGGTTGACGAGCGGCTGCTGAGTTTGGCCAAGCAGCATGGCGCGTGGCTGCTCACGATTGATTATAATCTCAACAAAGTTGCCACTGTGGAGGGGATTGGCGTGCTCAATATCAATGAGCTGGCACAAAGCATCCGGATGGCGCATTTGCCTGGTGAGCACCTCACGCTGGCGCTCCTGCAGAAGGGCCAGGACGCCCATCAGGCGGTAGGGCACTTGCCTGATGGGACGATGGTGGTCGTGGAGCAAGCCAGTAGCCAGCTGGGCCGCACCTGTGAAGTGGAGATTATTCGCAACCTTCAGACCGCCGCAGGCAAGATGATCTTTGCCAAGCTCGTCAAAAAGCCAGCACCTCAGCCTGCCAAAGCTCATCCAGCTGAAGCATCATCAGGAAAAGCAGTAGCGCAAGAAGAGCCGGCCACTCAACCATCTACTCAGCCCAAACCAGCAAAGACATCGCGCTCTCGCCAGTCGTCACGAGCTCGCACTGCTCAAACATCGGTAGAGAAGGCAGACAAGAAAAAAAAGCAACCAGCCCCAAGCCAATCTCAACAAACTGTACGTGAGAAAGCAAAACCAGTGGAGCAACCACAGCCAAAGCAGCCAGCCAAGCGTACCTCTCGTACGCGAGCTGCTACAGCTCCGAAGTCTCCACAGACTTCTCGATCGACCAGCCGCGCCAAACAACCAACAACGAGCCGCACCTCACAAGCAGTCACGCAAGCTGATCCCAAGAAACGAACCACTCGCTCATCATCACGCCGCCGTGTTGACCACGAAACAGCGCTACTTGATTTGGTGCAGAAGCAGACGGATTAGTAGTTTATATTTCTTGGCTGAAGGTGTACATAGATAAACGTATCATGACGAGGCCAGAAGTCGTTCCAATTCATGCGCGAGCACCATGGCTTGAAGATTAACTGGTCTTAGGAGGGATCATTACAAAGCTAGCAGATAGCAAAGAGATATTGTTTGATTTTTGACACATGATTCTCAGGGTGCTATACTGATGGTAGTAATACCATGAAAGGGAAGCGACTATGCATACCTATCGAGACTTTCTCACCATCACCCTCACTGCCGCCGCGAAGATTGCAGCCGCGAACTTTGGCAATCTCTCTCACTCGGTCAAGGCGGGAGATCGCAATCAAGTCTTGACAGAGACCGACCTGGAGATCGGCCATTTCCTGACGGACGCAATTCGCACAGCATACCCTGACCATAATATCATCGACGAGGAGCTGGGCTGTGTCGATAACGGGTCGCGCTACACCTGGGTGGTTGACCCGATCGATGGGACGAGCAACTTTGCGGCGGGGCTACCACAGTATGGCATTATGCTTGGGCTGCTCGATCATGAAACGCCAGTCGCTGGTGGCATTTCCCTACCTACCTTTGGCGAGATCTACGTTGCGACCAAGGGTGCGGGCGCCTGGTGTAATGATCAGAAAATCCATGTCTCGCGTGAAACCGACCTTGCTAATAGTCTCGTCGCGTATGGTATTGACGGCCACCCTGAGGATCCAGCCCGGACAAAGCGCGAAGCTGAACTACTTGGTACCATCATCCTCTCGATCCGTAATCTCCGCTCGTCTAATAGTGTCGTTGACCAAGCAATGGTTGCGAAGGGTGCCTATGGTGTCTGCGCCAACCAAACGAGCAAGATCTGGGACAACGTCGCGCAGCAGATCATTATTGAGGAAGCAGGCGGCGTCTATACCGATATTGCTGGTAACCCCATGGATTACCACAACGCCCTGAACCGCTCCCACGAGAACTTCACCTGGTTGGCGGGAGCGCCGGAGCTGCATCGGCAGTTGGTGGGGGTGGTGAGGCCTTTATTATCTGCCGCATAGCCCTAGCTGCCGCATGTAACTGGTAAGCTTAATTCGTCCGAGAAGTTGGAGAAATTGTGATGGGTGTGGAGTCTATGATGATTGCGCGAAGGCATGCTGTGAGAGATAATTGGCTAAGGATTCTTGGATGAGCTAGAATCGCGATGATCGACTCCAAAGCAGATGTATTCTATTTTTAATCGTAAGCTCTAAATTTCTTGATATTCCCATTATGGAGATGCCTAATCCCCCGATATCTTATTCGAAGGGTGTAGGCTATACCACTAAGGGGCAAATAACAGGCTTGGAGTAGATAGATATAGAAGCCTAGATTTAAACTCCATATAGCTGAGAGTAGTGTGTATTTGTATGTAGCGCGCGCTGCTCAAAACAGAGATAATGCAGTTCCAGTCATGCTAGTAAACTCCACTATAAAAAATCCTGCACATACAGTCGCAGGGTATTTCATTGTTCTCTACAAACACACTAGCTTGTTCGTTGGCCGTGAGCGGTATTTTTGTCGCTGTAGTATACACTGTCTGTCAGTGTGGCAG
>CALHWA010000172.1 GCA_938036845.1 uncultured Candidatus Saccharibacteria bacterium
GACAGAAAACCCCTGTCATCCCCGCCTCATGCTATACTAATTGCATGCATATTGCCATCCAAGGCCAGGCAGGGTCGTTTCATGAGCAGGCAGCGCAGCAGTGGTTTGGGCCGCAGGTCGATACCGTGCCATGCACAACGTTTCGCGATGTCTTTCATGCGCACGCGACCGGCCAGGCCGAAGGTATCGTTGTGGCGGTGGAAAACACACTCTACGGAACAATCAACGAGCCGTACCACCACCTCGAGGCATGCCTGCTACCCATCATTGGTGAGGTGCGCCTTGCCATTGAGCAGATGCTCATCACATTGCCTGGTGCTCACCTGGCTGATATTACCGAGGTGTATTCGCACCCCGTCGCACTTGCGCAGTGCCAGCACTTTCTTGCTGCCGAGTTGCCGCATGCGGTGCAGAATGAATTTTTCGACACAGCGGGAGCGGTTGCCTCCATCAAAGCAATTGGCGACCCACACAAAGCCGCCATCGCTGGCCAGGCTGCTGCTACTCTCCATCACCTACCTATCCTGCGCCGTAGCATCCAAGACAGCCACGACAACATCACCCGCTTCATCGTTCTCGCTCCAGGCCACGCACCAGCCTGCGCCAACCGCGCCACGCTCGTCATCACGACCAATCACCAGCCTGGTGCACTGCTCGAGGTATTGCACGTCTTCGCCGCGGCAGGCATCAATATCAGCAGCCTGCAGTCTCAGCCCATCGTCGGCCAGCCCTGGCAATACAAATTCTTTCTCGTCGTCGACAGCGCTGGCGCCCCACTCCGGCACGCCCTGCGCACCATCGAGCAAAGTGACCATACTGTACGGCTGCTGGGTGAGTATTGTGCGGGGTGAGTCTGCGTACACACTGTCCGCCGCCCTATCCCAGTTCATCCATGCCGCCAATCAGCACATCGCGCGGGCGTGAGCCGTCGGCTGGGCCAATGATGCCTTGCTCTTCCATCTCTTCCATGATACGGGCCGCTCGGGCATAGCCCACACGGAGCTTGCGCTGGAGGAGCGAGGTTGAGGCTTTGCGAGTCTCTACCACCACCCGCACGGCATCGCGGAACATATCGTCATTGCCTTCGCCACCGCCGTCCATATCCATCACTACGCCACCTTTGCCATTGAGCTGGACAGGCTGGCTCACGATCTCGTCATTATACTGCGGTGCCGACTGCATGCGCAGGTGGTCGGTCACCTTAGCGACTTCTTCGTCCATTACCCAGGCACCTTGGATACGCTTGGGCTTGGGCATGCTAGCGGTTTTCATCAGCATGTCGCCCTGGCCAAGGAGCTTCTCGGCACCGATTTGGTCGAGAATAGTGCGGCTATCTACCTGGCTCGCCACCGTAAAGGCGATGCGGGCTGGCACATTGGCCTTAATGAGGCCAGTGATCACATCCACGCTTGGCCGCTGCGTCGCCAGCACTAGGTGAATACCAACTGCTCGAGCCTTCTGAGCCAAGCGGACAATGAGCGCCTCCACATCGCGCGCTGCCACCATCATCAGGTCGGCTAGCTCGTCTACCACAATGACGACGTACGGCATGCGGCCTTCGTCTACCTTTTGCATGTGGCCTTGCTCATCGGCCACGGCAATCTGCTTGCCGCGCGTTTTGATCTTTTCGTTATACGTCTTGATGTCGCGCACCTTCTCCTCAGCCAGCAAGCTGTAGCGCCGCTCCATTTCATTGACGGCCCACTTGAGGGCACTGATAGTCTTCTCCGGCTCAACAATAACAGGGGTAAGGAGGTGTGGAATATCGGCATATGGTGCCATCTCTACCTGCTTGGGGTCGACGAGGATGAGCTTCATTTCGCTGGGACTGTTGCGGTAGAGCAAGCTAGTGAGGAGCGTGTTGATCATCACTGACTTACCCGAGCCCGTCTGCCCCGCTACCAAGAGGTGCGGCATTTTATTGAGCTCACCGACGAAGGGCCGGCCCGAGATATCCTTACCAATCGCAAACGCCAACGGCTCCTTGGCGTGCTGCCACTCGGGGCTATCTAACACCCCGCGCAGGCGCACATCGGCTGCCTTGCGGTTTGGCACCTCGATACCCACGGCCTTCTTGCCTGGGATAGGTGCCTCAATGCGAAGGCTGGATGCCGCGAGATTGAGCGCGATATTCGTCTCCAGCGCAGTGATGCGGTTGAGCTTCACGCCGACGGGTGGCTTGAGCGTGTATTGCGTCACCTTCGGGCCAATGTTTGCCCCTTCCATCTCGACATTGATATTAAATTCGTGCAGCGTGTCTTGGATAATGTGGGCATTTTGCTCAATGTCGCCGGCATCAGCCGGGCTCTGACGCTTCTCCAGCAGCTCCAGGCTGGGCGGCTGCCAGTTGGGATCATTAACAGCAAGCATGGCAGACCGATCTTCGGCTGCTTTATCTACAGAGGTAGACGGTGTGCTGTCGCGCAAGGTCGCCCGTGGTTTTTTGTCTGGTTTTGGCTCAGCCGGGCCATCGCCTGAGAGGGTTGGGACGCCCGCGTTGAGCTTGAAGTCACTCATAGCAGCAGGCTTATCTTGGGCCTTCTCGTCCTTATTGCGCTTGGCCTTTTTGCTAGTGTCTGGTGTTTGGCTATCAGCGGCGCGGCGAGCCACTGCCACATTGGCGGCATCGTCTGCCTCAGCCTCGCTGCGCACCATGTTTTGTAGGCCACGCCACAGCGCCATGGGCGAGACACGCAGAACAAAGAGTAGCGTCAAGCCGATCAACAATACATACACAAAAACCCCTACTGGCCGGTCGACCAGCGCCAGCATGGCACGGTTGAGCAGGTCGCCCATCACACCACCTGTCGCAGCCGAACCGCGCCGCAGCAGACCAAACAGCCCCGCAAACCACAGCACCATCAGCACCGCTGCAAGCTTCAGCGCTACTGGTAAGCGGTTGTTCTCCGCCCGAAAGATCGCCACCGCCACATACACCGCCACCACTGGGACGACATACACCGCATAGCCAA
>CALHWA010000173.1 GCA_938036845.1 uncultured Candidatus Saccharibacteria bacterium
AGGCGGCGACATTCGCGCTACGAACATCACCTAAACCGCCTCGGGTAGCCGCTATGATGTATGGCTCATGGGGCAGATGCATCACATCACCATCAACATGCCGGGTGAGTTCAACATTGCCAACAGCCTGGCCGCGGTAGCAGTGGGGCACGAGGTGGGCCTCAGCCGGGCACAGATCGAGCAGGGCCTGGCTGCACTTACCGGGGTGGAGGGCCGTATGACAGTGGTGGATGCTGGGCAGCCATTCTCCGCTATTGTTGATTTTGCCCACACGCCCGACGCCTTCGAGCGGCTGCTGGGCAGTGTGCGAGCCAGCACCAAGGGCAAGCTGATCGTCCTGTTTGGCTCGGCTGGCCAGCGCGATGAGTCCAAGCGAGCCATCCAAGGCAAGATCGCAGGGCGAATTGCTGACGAGCTTATTATCACCGAAGAAGACGATCGTGATGTCGATGGGCAACACATCCTCACCCAAATCGCCAAAGGCGCAGAAGCCGCTGGCAAAACCCAAGACACCGATCTCTTTCTCATCCACGACCGCGCTGAGGCCATCCGCTTTGCTATTCGCCGTGCCCGCACCGCTCGCGACACCGTCGTCTTCCTCGGCAAAGGCCACGAGAAGACCATCGAGCGCGCCGACGGCACCCACCCCTGGGACGAAATAACAGAGGTACGAAACGCTATCCACGAGCAGCAAGCATCGAAGAAAAAGCCAGCGAAAGGCAAGAGCAAGCGTACAAAAGACGTCAGCAAACCTCTGCTCAAAACCAAAGACAAAGCCAAGCACAAGAAAAAGCCAGCTTCGCGCCACAGCAAGCGGGCATCAGCGAGCTAGTGTGTACGCGGCTAACTGCTCTGTGGGGTGTCTGCCTCTCCGTCAGCTTGTTTGGGTTCTACTTTGAACATCACATCGTCTGTATTATTGCTACTACCCACTCTTACATAGCGCCCATCAGTGGTCAGACCGGTTGCTACCCAGCCATCCTCTGTGCGCTGCAGCGACATCCACTCGATAAAGAGTAGCCACGGCTCGCCCTCAGGATCACTATATAGCCATGGCTTTCCGGCAAAAATCGATTGAGAAATTGCCTCCTTGAGCACTGAGTGTCTCTCATGCTCTTCATTTGACGGCTGCTGTGGTATTTCGTGTGGCATATGGCAATGCACCTCCTTTACCTCTGTTATGGTCGCGTGTCTGTTGTGAGATCTACCTCTGTTGTGTTGGCTTATCTAGAATGCCATGGCTATACATGCGGGCTACCACCCGTGGCATAACCCGGATAATTTTCTCCTTCGGTAACATTAATTTATTATGGAATTCGTACTTCTCAACACCAGGGAAGAAAAAGATCCGTCTGTCATCACCATGCTCAGCAGCATCTTCCTGGGCCTCATGCACATAGTGTTCAGACGACTTAAGGTCAATAAGCTTACCGTTCACCATTATGTCTATCCCGCGCATATCCTGGTTGGCCGTACCTGGCTCATAGGCAATGCCCGCTTCATCCAGCACCCGCATGAAGAGCACTTCATTGCGAATGCCCGCTACTGTCGCATACAGCATATCTTTTCGATCTTGCTTGTTTTGAGCATGCTTCTTGCCTGGGTACACTACTTCTAAGCCGTTAACTATATCTGATACAGACGGTATCGATTTCCACGTCTCGCAGGAATGTGTGGCGTTGTCTATCACGTCGCGTAGGGCATGGTTAAAGTACGTGAGTTTCTTGATTCGCTGCTTCTTTTCTTGCCGAGTTAGCGTTGTACCATCTTGTTCAGTCGCCTCCACCCAGCCAGGATACGCCGCAAGCAGCCGCGCCATATCGACATGCGACCACTGTTCTTTGCTCGCATAGTGCTGCACAAGCGTCACAGCACTTTCTCCCAGGGCAGCCGAGCGCCGCTGGCGGCGTTTTTTCTCACTCCAGTTACGACCTGCTTGCTCGACGAGGTAGGCGAGGTGTGGCTTTTGGCTCTTCAGCGCTGCATCAACAGTAACAAGCTGCTTTTTGATG
>CALHWA010000174.1 GCA_938036845.1 uncultured Candidatus Saccharibacteria bacterium
TTTTAAAATTTTCACGTTTTGCATTATATAGTACTTTATGGTATGAAAAAATCAGCAAAATATTGGTGCAAATGTACGACGTATGGAGGCGGGGCAGCTGACTCTATATAGGTAGTGTGCAAAAATGAGATTGACATAATGGCTCCATGGAGTGTCATAGGTGGCTCTGACAAAAATGCGCGAGGAGACAGCAAAACGATACTTCGCTTTAGGCAGAAGCGATAGTAAAATAAGCACAAGCGAAAACTGGCTCGATAGTTTTTGCAGTTACATCGCAGCACCAAAAAAGCTAAAAAAGCGAAAGACAAAGTAATACATACACGACAAGTAAGGACGGTTCATTTTTCACATTTTGACGCATAATAAGTAATATTTTATAGATTCAATAGTATCCAAAGGGTGCTTTACTATACTTATGTATATAATACATGGGAATAATATATTAAGGACAGTGATTGGGCGAAGCAAGCGAATTTTAGCGCCATGATGTAATTATCTTTTTTAAAATGTGGATGGAGAATATGATCGCGTCATGCTACTTCTTGGCTTATGGCAAGATGGATAAGTGCTTGCAAGACAGGGCGCAACCATGCGGCGAATGAGGTAACTAACAACTTATAATTACACAGAGCATGTGACCATTCAAAAAATAGAAAAACTAAAAAGTACAACACCTCCACACCCCTGTACCTCGCTAGACTTTGCATGCTGTCTCGCGTATAATATAATGCGTTATTAACCTAAGTTTATCGTCCGGATAAACATCCATATGGATCCCAAAGGAGGTTTACATATGAAACAATATGAACTAACGGTTTTGATTCGGCCAGATCTAGAATCGAACCTTGAGGCGCCGCTTGCCAAGGTGCGCGAGCTGGTGCTCGGCGCTGGTGGCTCTATTACCAGCGAAGACAACTGGGGCAAGAAAAAGCTGCAGTATAGTATTAAGAAGGAAGACTTTGCGGTGTATGTCTACTTTGAGGTGGCGTTGCCTGCCGATGCACCGCTGAAGATCAGCAATGCGCTAAATATTTCTGATGATGTGATCCGCTACTTGCTCGTCAAAGTGGACGAGAAGGGTCGCAAGCTGATGGCCGAGGCTAAAGCACGCGAAGCCAGCCGCCAGACAGAAGAGTAAAAATTACCACAACAACTCATAACCACAGTAAAGAATCGAGGAGGATGTATGGCTCGAGGATTTAGCAAAGTTATTTTGATGGGCAATTTGACGCGCGATATAGAGGTGCGCACCACAGCCAGTGGGCAGAACGTTGCGAATTTTACACTAGCGGTCACTCGCACATGGCGCAACCAAAATGGCCAAAACCAAGACCAAACCAGCTTCATTAACTGTGTAGCCTGGGGGCGGACTGGCGAAACCATCGCGCAATATGTGAAGAAGGGCAGCCCGCTGCTCGTCAGTGGTCGCCTCGACCAGCGTAGCTACGACGATAAGGACGGCAACAAGCGTTCTGTTGTAGAAGTAACAGTAGAGGACTTCACCTTCGTTGGTGGTGGACGTGCTGACGGAAATACAACACCGGCTGCTGCGCCAACTAACAGTGGTAATAGCCAGGATGTTGTCATCGAAGACATCGACGACAAGCCAATTGACCTATCAGAAATACCATTTTAACAACACACTAAAGGAGAACAAATAATGGCCAAGCGCATGCGCAAGGACACACCGGTCTATTTTGACTACAAAGATGCAAAGACATTGCAAAAGTTCATTAATATTTATGGGCAGATCGAGCCACGCAGCCGCACAGGGTTGTCGGATAAACAACAACGACAGCTCGCCGTAGCAGTGAAGCGTGCTCGCCACTTGGCGTTGCTGCCATTTGTGGCACAAGGTTAGGAACTTTTTCAGCGCAGTACCTCTGTGACTGCGCTGGCGGATGTTTCGAACGAAGCAGCAACTACTAAACAGGAGATAGGTGATGTACCAACCAACTGACCTCAAAAAAGGTGTGATTGTGCAGCTCGATGGCAAGCCGTATCGGGTTGTGGACTATAATCAGAAGGTAATGGGCCGGGGTGGCTCAATTGTGAATGTGCGGCTAAAGAACTTGATTGATGGTAGTGTGCTGCCTAAGACCTTCAAGGGCCAAGATAAGATTGAGCCCGCCGAGGTATCGACGCAGAGCGTGCAGTACCTCTATAATGATGGTGATACGTTCTACTTTATGGAGCCAACCAGCTTTGAGCAGTTTGAGCTTGCTGCAGACCTCGTCGACAGCGCTAAGGACTACTTGAAGGAAGGGGATAACCTCGGTTTGCAATTCTTCGACGGCAAGGTGATCAATGTCGAGCTGCCAAAAAACCTCTACCTTCAAGTCACCTACACCGAAGATGTTGTAAAAGGTGATACAACCAGCAGTGTGCTCAAAGATGCGACGCTGGAGACGGGCTTGGTGGTCAAGGTGCCGGCCTTTATTAAGACGGGCGACATCATTTCTGTCGATACAGCAAGCGGAGAGTATCGCGAGCGCAAGAAATAGTGCCCTGAGAGCTCGTGAGAGCCGCTCTCATCGCGTTTACATGCAAAAGTGAGAATATACCGTAGGGATAGCACACATACACCGCGAAAAGCGGTGTATTTTTTGTGCCGTGTGATGTTTAGGTTGAAGTATCCTAGAGATGTGATAAAAACAACGTAGAGTAGAGACGATTTTTGGCCAATTTTAAGCACAAGCTTATGGGTGCGCTGTGTTTTTTACTAAAGGGTACGTGTGAGAAAAAGAGTATACATAATGTTGTAATAACCAACACATGAGGCTTACCGTCAAGCTCGATAACATCAAGATATTATTGTGGAGAATGCAACACAGCTCTCTGCGACGAGGATGATGCCAAAATATGCAGGGTATTGTAAAAAAGACAGAATAGAAACAGAGAATACCTAGCGAACGTTCGAAATATGATCGTCGTAGGAAGTACAGCAATCGGGCAAAACGATGATACAAGCACAACATGAAGCAATAGGCATAGTGATGTACGAACAACAGCAGGACAACCAGCAGGATATAGTTATCACAACAACGATGTGGCAAGCTCAACGATTGCTTTGTGTGATGTGCAGCAAGAGCGAGTGACCTCACATGCTGGGTAAATACAACAACCATAAGCATAAATGAACAAATTTTCGTTACAGACGCGTACTTACCTTTAGCAATATAATAACGCTTATGGCAATAGGGCATAATATAAAACGTACCAAAGTAAACATAAGTATTTTAAAAATAATGAACACAATTTTTTGTTGTGTAGCCGCGAAGCTACGCGTTTGGTTTGAGCACGCTCACGTAAAAAATGCGGCTAGCAGCATGATGCATGGAGCTGTTGCTGCGAGATAAAAAATGTGATCATTGTGCGGCGCGTCTATTTTTTGGGTTTGAGTATTTTTGATTTTGCTTTTTTTGTGCACGTTTGTTGTGGCTGGCTGGAGAGTGTTTCATTTTTGGTTTTTTGCAGGTTGGGCGAAACATAGCAAGGCGATATGCTGCTGCGAAGTATAGACTGCACGCACGAGTGGCTGATGATAAAAATAATCATCATTTGTAGAATTGTGCAAAAATGAAATGCTTGTTATTGCGGCTAGAATTGCTTATAGATGGCTCATACAAATTTTGCAAAACACGCATGAATGCAACATATCGCGCGATGCATATTGGCTTGTTTATGTGCTGCGAAGCTGCGAAATATACCATGTGGCATACACAAATACTCAGGCTTGGCTTGCAAAAATGTGATGCTGTCAAAATCAATTTTTTGTTCAGGCGAGTGGGCTCGCTATGCGAAGCATCTGCTGCAGTGGCGGCGTGTTTTTCTGTGCGTGGTGCTTGTGTGGCAAGATAAATGTGCAGCTCGTTGGTGATGTGGCGTAGTTATACGAGTGAGATATTTTGCTATCACGATGCCCACTCAATTTTTGTTATATATACTATATGTCTGACTGAGCTGTCTTGTGTCTTGAATATCCTGCTAGCTTCCAACGACATGTGCGAATGAAGAATAGCATGCTGCAGTGCGCGATAGTTTGAGTGTCTTGTTAATGCAGGCTACTATAGCGTGCAAAGAACAAAGCGGATTTCTTCATCATCAAAATTTGAAAAACGACGGAAGTAAGAAGCATATCCACGCGCAGTAATATCATCCAACTCATCATTATCATGCTCTATAGTCTCATGCATTGTGTAAAGATGCAGCAGGTCTGTTAGCTTCACACCAACTAAATATCTATCCACTCGTGCAGTATAATAAGAACATGCAAAAACAACGACTAGACAAAACAATGGTGGCGCGTGGCCACGCAGCAACACGCTCAGCGGCCGAGAATTGGATTCGCCTTGGCAAGGTATTGGTGGATGGTGTAGTGGCGCATAAGCCGGGGATGTTTGTGGATGAGTCGACGCAGATAAAGCTGGTGGCGCACGAGCGCTATGTGTCGCGGGCGGGGCTTAAATTAGCCAGCGTAGCGCAGCAGCTTAATATTTCGTTTGATAATACTATCGTGCTTGATGTTGGTAGCAGCACTGGCGGCTTTACTGACTATGCATTGCAGCATGGTGCGCGCATGGTGTATGCGGTGGACGTGGGGACGGAGCAGCTGCACCCCAGCCTGCGTGGCGACCCGCGCATTGAGCTGCATGAAAAAACCGACATTCGCAATTTTGTGCCAGCTACCACACCAGACATTATTGTCATTGATGTATCGTTCATTAGTCTGCGCAAAATTCTACCGCACTTGGTGCGTATCAGCAGTCCGCGCACCAGTATCATCGCAATGGTTAAGCCGCAGTTTGAGGCGCAGCGCGCGCAGCTTACGCGCAGTGGCATCGTCAAAAATGACAGCGTGCGCCGCGCCATCCTGCGTGACTTCGAGCAGTGGGTGCGCACCTACTATGTGATTATCGACAAAGCCGATAGTAGCGTGAAGGGCGCGCATGGTAATCAAGAGCGGTTTTATCGATTGCAAAAAAGCAGGGTAGAACGACACCATAGTTGAGAAAACGAGTGCGGTTAATGAGAGAGTCGCGCAGCAGTTATTTAGATTGTATCGTGTGGCGATCTTGCGTTGTATCTACTCGTGCAAGTTTGCTGCATACAATAATGCCTTCGTATCGCCATATATTAATTATATATAGACAGATTTGGAAACAGCAAAGCATAGGCTGATGCGAGTGTCTTGGAGAGTCAACTATATAGTTATTGTAGAAATCTTTGACATAAGAGAAAAACGCATGATGAAGCAAACGCTGCGTAGTGTATGCGCACTGTGAAATGCAGCAACGCGCTCATCGTAGTACAACACATAGCGCCATCACCACCGTCGGCCCATTGATGAGTATGCTGGCAATGGCATGTGCTGTCATTGGTACATACACGTTGCGCGTCATACTATATGCCAAGCTAAATGGCAGCGCCCACACCATGCCCAGCAGCACACCCCACGGTGCGACGAAGTGCTCTGCTGCAAACAATATAGCACTCAGCAAAGTGGTGCAGATGATCGCTGTGCGACTGGCTAGGCAGATCATTTGCTTGCGAAAAATTGTCTCCTCTACGATGGCGGGGAGAACGATGGTTGAGAGCGCAAAGAGTAGCAATTCGCCTGCCGTCTTGACCGGCATTGTAATGGCACCTGTGGTGAGGTGAGGGAAGGCTTGCTCGAGCAGGCTCGTTGCGCCAAACGCTCCTGCTGCGCAAACCAGCGTGATTACTACCTGCTGCCAAAAGTGCCACCCACCAGTGAGCGCACGAAGAAGAATAAAGCGCCCCTTCGTC
>CALHWA010000175.1 GCA_938036845.1 uncultured Candidatus Saccharibacteria bacterium
GATGTGACATATTGCTCCAGCGCCGAGCTGATCAGGTCAAAAACTGGCCAGGCTATTGGGATATTTCGGCAGCAGGGCACGTGAGCTATGGCGAAACACCGCTCGATGCGGCACTGCGTGAGGCTCAAGAAGAGATTGGTATGACGCTTGATACTTCTCGAGTGAAGTTCATTGGAAGTTTACCAAAGCGCAAATCAGCGTATAGCGAGTTTCATTTCGTTTATATCTATAAATACCACGGTGAGCCACTCGATATAGTTGATGGTGAAGCGGCGGCACTACGCTGGGTGTCGTATGACGCGTTCCGTCAGATGATCGAGCAGCCAGAAGATGTGATGCTAGTGCCGCATCGACCACTCTATTTTGCACTGTTAATGGAAGAACTAGGACGAATATCGCGCGAGTCATGAAATAGGGGTGGAGACCAAAGACCAAGGCAACGAGTCTAGAGTCGACACCAGAGGAGTAAAAATAAAGCATGGATATCGAAAACCACTACAGAAACGACACTCCGTTTACCCGGGCAATCATCCTCCATGGACGACGAAGCTTTGACAAATATCATAACCCTACGGTTGATAGTACAAGCAACTCTCATTGGCTGCCCTGGCTTCAGCAACAACTCTTGGTACGTGGGATATTAACGCAAACACCTGAGATGCCTCGCCCATACGAGCCACGCTATGAAGCATGGCGTCAAGAGTTTGCCCATCTGCCAGTGGATGAGCGTACATTGCTAGTGGGCCATAGCTGTGGTGGAGGTTTTTTGCTTCGTTGGTTGAGTGAGGGAAATTGCCGTGTTGGCCGGGTCGTACTGGTGGCACCGTGGCTGGATGTTGAGGGAGAGGCAGGAGATTTCTTTCGCTTTGCACTCGACCGCCAGATAGACCGCAAAGCAGTGCACGGCATTGATGTGCTCTACTCTACCGACGACTACCCACACCTACAAAGCTCCACGACAAAGCTCCGCCGTGAGCTACCCCAGGTACGCTACCATCGATTTGTCGACCATGGCCACTTCACCTTCAGCGCGATGCAGACGCAAGCGTTTCCAGGGCTGGTAGAGATTTGTTTAAGAGAGGAGAAGAATAAATGAAAATTGTAATGATTCATGGTAACGGAGGCGATGTTGGTGATGATGTGTGGAAGCCGTGGCTCAAGGCAGAGCTAGAGGCTCGAGGTCATATGGTCTTGAGCCCGACTTTTCCTGATAATTATGAAGCAAAAGCTTCGGTCTGGCTGCCGTACCTCCGTGACGAGCTTAATGTGGACGAAGACGTTGTTTTAATTGGGCATAGCTCGGGGGCGGTTGCAGCGATGCGATATGCAGAGAAGTATCGGGTTCGGGGTAGTTTTCTGATTGGTGCTTGCTACACCGATCTCGATGATCCAGATGAAAGGATCTCTGGATATTATGATGCACCATGGCAGTGGGAGAAGATTCGCAGCAATCAACAGTTCATCGTATTGCTTGCATCGTCTGATGATCCATGGATACCAATCTATCAGCCACGTCATATAGCGCAAAGTCTCCAATGTGAATACCATGAGTATACTGACAAAGGGCACTTCATCCCTCACGAGAGCGCAAATGAGAATGAGTGGAAGAAGTTCCCAGAACTCCTCCAAATCATCACAAACCATATCGCAGATGAGTTACTATAATAGATTTTGAGTGATCATTGAATTTGTATATTTTCGCGATCGAGTGACATAGCACGCTGCACTCAGTATAATAAATATATGCCGACAGAAAAAACCTACACCATTACTGCGCTCACAGCACAGGTGCGGAATGCCGATCGAGTGAATGTATTTATCGATGGCACATATGATTTTAGCCTTGATGTGGCGCAGGTGGTGGATTGTGGCGTGAAGGTGGGGCGAATGCTGACTGAGGCCGAGCTGGCTGAGCTGCGCCGTGAGGGGGAGTTTGGTAAGCTCTACGCGCGGGCGCTCGAATACACCCTGATGCGGCCGCACAGTGCGCGTGAAATCCGCGACTATCTCCAGCGCAAAACACTGCCACGCAAGTATAAACAACGTAAAACTGGCACGCTGGTTGAGAAGCCTGGTGCTTCACTAGCGGTTGTGCAACGGGTGTTTGCGCGTCTTAGGCAGCGTGGTCATATCGATGATGAGGCATTTGCCCAGTGGTGGGTGGAAAATCGCCACCAGAGTAAGGGTGCGTCGCGCCGCAAGTTGGAGGCAGAGCTCCGTGCTAAGGGTGTTGCACCAGAGGTGATAAACCAAGCATTAGCGCAGTCGAGGCGGACTGATGAAGACGAGTTAGCTAAGGTGATTGCCAAAAAGCGCTCCCGCTACCCAGACGAGCAAAAGCTTATCGCGTATCTCTTGCGCCAAGGCTTTGCCTATGATGATATCCGGGCAGCGTTGGCGGGTGACGAGTACTGATGTGTTAGCGACGCTCGTCTGTCTTAATCGACTCTCGGGCTTGCGATGGCTTACGGAAGGGGTTAACGTATTCGCCACTACTCATGGCTGGTTGGGTGGCCTTTTGCTCGGGCTTTTTGGTCTCAGCCTGCGACTGGACGATGATGGCATCGTTGTTGATCTCGATAATTTGTGACCGATGGATAACTAGCTCAGCATCATTCAAGCGGTGAAGCCACGAGCGCCGGACAATGAGCTGCTGGATGACAAAATTACCCGTCTCGATCGTGTAGTCGCTAATCTTACCGAGGCGTCGCCCGCGCTTGTCTTGGACAGGCATGCCCAAAAGGTGAAACTTGAGCTCATAGAGGCGCTGGATCTTGATGACGTCGGTGGGAGTGATGAGCTCGTCGACGGAGTCGATGATCATGCCGAGTTCACTCATCTCACGCACATCAGCGAGGCGGAGCAGCATGGTTGTGTCGTTAGCGAATGAGCCATCTACGGTGTAGGCAACGATGGTTAAGGTTGCTGGATCGACAAGCGGCTGGGCTAGGCTGCCAACTTTGCCGCCCATTTGTAAGCTCATCACGGGATAGTTGGCGAGTGCAGATCCGAGCAGTATCATATGTGTAGTATAGCATTGCGCCGCAAAAAGCTCCACTGCGGCTGCGCAAAATGTTACTCAACAAATGGGTTACGCGAGCTAATCGGCAGTTGGCTAGCGCTTTGGTCGGATTCGCTGGCGGTTTTGAGTTGCTCGATTTTTTTGATGGTCGCTTGGTCGATACCATTAGTGGGCTGGGGTGGAGCAGCCTCTGACGCCTTGGAGATGGTGGTGTTGAGCAAGAAGGTAATGATGGCTAAGCCACCGAAGGCAATAACCACAAAGAGAATAATGTGGTAGCGGTGGAGAAATTTACTACTGGCACGCCCAAGCGCGGCGAGTGAGAGATCGCTGTTCATGATCGGAGATATACCTCAATGGTTAATGTGTTACTAGTAATACTATCGGGTGGCTGGCCCTGAGCGGTGCTGCGCGAGAGGTCAACATTGGCGATGCGCATCTTTGTCAGGCTTTGCTCGACGAGATACATGAAGGTGAGAAGCTTGCGATACTCGACGGGGTTCTTGACGGTAACAGAGGCGGTGGTGGCTTTGAGCCCCGCAATCGCAGGGAGGGATGTGCCCGTCTTGCTGCTGCTTGATGAACTACTCGACGAACTACTCGATGAGCCACCCTTGGCATTGTCATCGGCAAAGGTGATGTCTGAGATCGTAATGCCAGCTTTGCGGGCAAAGTCATTAAGGTCGTTGATGATCTGATCTTGATATTGGTAGCTTTTACTTTCGGCAGCGATTTTGGAGGCGCGCTCGACGGCATGATGCTGCGTTTTGAGCATCTTTTCGGTCTGGGAAAGCTCTTGCAGTTCAGACTCACTGGCGGCAGCTTGCGAGGCAACAGTGCTGGCATCGGCCGCAAAGCTATCAAGCCAGTTATAGGCCAGCGCAAAGCCACCAGCTCCAATTGCAGTAATGGCTACCAGCGACACGGCGAGGATAATGCGGAGGTTTGTCGCCGTTAGCGTGAATTTTTTGCTCATTGTTGGCCGATTCCTTTCTTGAATGTGACACTGTAGGTTGAGGTGTAGGGATAACTACCGGCGTCTTTGTCTTGCAGCGTGATGGATTGGAAACTGACACTGGAGAAGATGGCGGAGTCATTGAGGCGGTTGCGCAGAGCAATAGCATCGTTGTAGCCTTTGGCGCGGATACTCAGCGTGGTGGGAGTGCCAAAGGTGGTTGGGTCGATATTAAGTTGCTCGATGATAACGTTGGGCGGAAGGCGATCGGCAATAAGCTTGATGAGGCGGGTGTACGAGACCTGTTGGTCAAGGATGGCTTTGGCAGTGGTAAGGTTAGCT
>CALHWA010000176.1 GCA_938036845.1 uncultured Candidatus Saccharibacteria bacterium
TTTCGTATCTCGCAGCTTAGCCGCACAACTCGTCGTAGGTAAAGCTAAGGCTGGGTAATGTAAAACCGTGCAAACACTACCATATTTTGGCAATAGCAGTAATGCTATACAATCGGCAAACCACCGTCTTTGTACTTCACAGATGGAAATAACCCCCCTTCTCGCTGCCTTACTCGACGAAGGAAAGAGTTATTATAATGATCTATTTCGATTCGAAGGTTAAGAGCTAATACTCTGCACAGCCTTGTAGCTTAACTATACGCCGAACACAGAAGCTTATCGGCTTATTAAACTACCACTCACTAATTGCTAATTGCCGACGAAGTACCCGTCGTGGGCTGGCCAACCACGACAACGAACTGCGTGTGACTGCCAGTAGTCACTGGTGGTGTGCCAGTAGTAGCCTGAGCATGATAGATCGACTCTAGCTTGGCCTTCGTGTTCGGTGCACTAGCTCTCCCAGCCACTTGGTAGATCTTGTTACTCCCTGCGCTGCCGCTGCTTGGAGCGTTGTCAATGCTGTCAATGACCATACCAAGCTTCTCTAGCTTGTCTGCCTCGCGCTTGGCTACCCCTGATGCACCTGATGCATTGAGGACGACAACATGGGCCGACTCTTTAGATACCTCTGTGGCATTGAGCGTCTTGTTGATGTACGCTTGGATCTGGCTATAATCGTATGTGCCAGCTGCGGGTACGACCGAGCTAATACCGTTAACTGTCTGTGCTACCACTAAGTCACCAACGGGCGTATCGAGCAAGCTTACACTCTTAATGGCATCACTCTTGATATTTTGCCCCAACGACATAAGTGTACGGATCTCACTTGTCTCAAAGTTGGTACGGAGGTTCTTGCCTAGTGCATCAATGATCCCCGTCACCGCGCCAAAGTTCGTCAGGGTGCCAGCACTTGTCGCCTTTTCTTTGATAGCCACAAGTACCTTCTGCTGATTCTTCTCGCGGTCGAAGTTAGACTGCTCGAAGCCATACGATATACCTGAGGCACCGCGTGCCTGCGCTAGATAAAGCGCATGCTCAGCATCGAGATCAACTGGCCCATTGGGATAGTCGATAAAGTGACCATTCGGCGGGCAATTCTTAACCATCGTGGCATGGCTCGCGCGAGGGTTTCCGCCCCGACACTTCCAGTCAAAGTTACCATCCATCTGGCCACGGGGGTCACGACTCTCAATTGTTACTTTGATGCCACCCAGTGCCGAGACTAGGTCGCGCAATACGGTGTAGTTCACGTGCACGCTGTATTGCAAGTCTAGCCCCACAATATTGCCAAAGAACTTGCGCGAAGCGGCTTGGCGCTCATCCTCTGCCTCGGTGCTCGACCAATCGCTATTGACGCAGTTGAAGTACTCATTAATCTTACCTGCATTGCCTGAGTTACACGACCGGCGATATTTGACATAGAGGTCGCGTGGGATACTAATCATATAAGCATCCTTCTTGCTCTGGCTAACGCTCAGGATCATGATGGAATCAGTCAGGTACGACCCCTCGTGGCCTGGGTCGTCCTCCGATGTACCAAGCAAGAGGATATTACTCCGGCCATTACTATCTGCCTTGAGCTCCTTTTGCTGAATCAAACCAAAGATATCACCCTTAAAGATATGCGAGCTCGCCATAAAGGCCCGCCACAGCAACATGGCGCCG
>CALHWA010000177.1 GCA_938036845.1 uncultured Candidatus Saccharibacteria bacterium
TCGTGGCCCACCTATTCTCGCCCAAGAGCCCCTAGCAGCGCGCTAGTGCTGGCGTTCTACCTGCGTAAGGTATTTTTACCTTGCTGCTTATGCTCAAGCACAGCTATGCTATATCGCCGCTACGTCAGTACCCAAGCCGCTCTATAATATAATTACTCTAATACAGGCCACACTCTACCCTGCCAACCAAAAAAGAGAAAGGCATACGGTATGCCTTTCTCTTGGGTATAGAGACGCTGTGGTACAGTGCTCTAGTTCTTGCGGCTCTTGACGAACCAGAAGCTTCCGGCGCCAAGACCACTGGCTGCGAGTGCAGCAACGAGCCATACGCTGTCACCGGTGTCAGCGAGAGCTGGACCTTCGTGCTTAGCAGGAGCGGCAGCCTCTGCTGCTGGTTTAGCTGCAGGTGCTTGCTCTGCAGCTGGAGCCGGCTCTTCTGCTGGTGCAGGTTCTACGGCTGGCTCAGCTGGGGCAGGTGTAGCTGGAGCTGGGGTTGCGGGCGCAGGATTGGCTGGAGCGGGTGTAGCAGGCGCAGGATTGGCTGGAGCGGGGTTTGCTGGAGCCGGAGTCGCAGGTGCGGGCGTTGCTGGTGCGGGCGTTGCGGGCGCAGGATTAGCAGGTGCCGGGGTAGCGGGAGCCGGATTGGCAGGTGCTGGGGTTGCCGGAGCTGGGGTTGCTGGAGCTGGATTTGCTGGAGCTGGATTGGCCGGAGCTGGGGTTGCTGGAGCTGGGTTGGCTGGGGCAGGATTAGCTGGAGCGGGCGTAGCTGGAGCCGGCTGCACAACTGGCTTGTCCTTAGCTGTTGCTGTGTTAATGTTGCCGCCGTTGAGTGCTGCAGCGAGGTTAGCCCCGTCGTTCGACATAACAACAGCCGACCACGCACCGGTAGCAGCGCTGTCATTTTCCATCCAGGTTGCACCACCATCATCTGAAGTGTAGATCTTGCCACCATTGACGGTTGCGGCGAGCTTCATACCATCAGCCGAGCTAGCGATCGATGTCCACTTCTGTGGGGTTGATGCAGCCTGCTCTTTCCAAGTAACACCGCCGTCTGTCGAGGTGTGAATCTTGCCATCGTTGACGGTTGCAGCAAGCTTCATACCATCAGCCGAGCTAGCGATTGATGTCCACTTCTGGGTGCCAGCAGCGGCTTGCTCTGTCCAAGTCTCACCACCGTCTGTCGAGGTGTAGACAACGCCGTCGGCAACAGTTGCAGCGAGCTTGGTGCCATCAGCTGAGCCGGCGATCGATGTCCACTTCTTCGCACCTGGGTTGGCTTGCTCTTTCCAGCTTGCGCCAGAGTTAGTAGAGGTAAATACCCCACGGTTGGTTGCCACAGCGGCGAGCTTGGTCCCATCAGCTGAGCTCGTCACAGACACCCAGTCACCAGCAGCTCCTGGGAGACCATTTTTCGTCCAGGTAGCACCTGAGTCATTCGAAGTGTACATGTAGCCACCCCATTGGTAAAAGGCAGCGATCTTACTACCATCGGCCGAGCTGGCAAGAGCCGTCCACTTTTGCGGCGCAGGAAGGCCGGTTATTGGTCGTTCCTTCCAGGTGGCACCACTGTCTGTCGAGGTGTAGACATTCCCGACATTCACTGCTGCAACGAGCTTGGTGCCGTCTGCCGAGCCAGCCATTGCCGACCAGTTCTTTACACCAGAGCCAGCTTGCTCCTTCCAGGCCACCTCTTGGGCAGCCCGTGTAGGCTGGGCAAACAATGCCACCATGGCAGCTACCGCCACCAGGCACCCAGCCTGAGACACACGCGTCAGTGTTCTCCATTTATTATGTTTTACTTGCCTGAGTTCCCTCATGCAATAACCCTCCTTTTTGTTGTGAAACACAACACCTTAAATATAACGTTCGCATTATAACACTATTGTGCTTATGGTAACAAGGGGTATGTTGGGCGATGATTGGTGTATATTTCGCTATGTGCTACGAGTGGTGATATTTGTCGTTGTTACTGGAGCTGTATTTGGTAGCAATCCACCGCACCATATGGTATACCGCAAACCCCACTACGAGCAGCAGCGATAGATACACGAGTACGAATTTTGCCCTAGTCGCTATAGTTGTACTAGCCACCAGTGCTGGGTGCGCGAGTGCCGGAAATTGGCTCAGCATGAACGCAAAAGCTACATTCTCCCACCAGTCACAGACAGCAGCCACTACAGGCAGCACAACTATCCACCGAGCCCAGCTCAACTGCCACCGCTGCAGCGGGAGGCGTCGAACAAAAAACGCCAATGTGCAAGCATAAAACACCGCATAGATGGCTGCATAACAGGTATCGATCGGCAAAAAGATATGGAGATACGCGCTTCTACCAGCCTCACCCAGAGCAGTTAATATATGATTGATGTGGGCCGTATCATTACCAAAGTTAAGGTCAAGGATTGCCGCACCGCCAGACACCTGCGACACATACCAAGCTGCCTGCCGCATCGCAGCCATACCAAGGAGAAAAAGCAGTAGCAACCCCCCAATATGGCGAAGCTTTACTGCTTGAATACGACGAGTTATATGCATGATTTCATTATACCTCTCTAATATTTTGAATCTACTTAGCCCACTCTGTAGCAAGTGCAAAAGCAGTGCTTATATAGCAACTCGCAAACACTACCAGCCACGCCACAAGCGAGACAATGCCTACTGCTGAGCTAGCCAATAGTGAGCTCCCACCAACGACCAGAAGCAACATAACTTGCGAGAAGCCATTAAACGTCCCATGCAGCACGGCAGCAAGCCACACGCTTCTGGTTCGCTCAACGACAAAACCAAGCACGAGCGACATCACCACACAAAATCCAATGAACAACACCGACCCCGGAAGCGCGTTCGCTGTGCCATAGTTATACCCTAGGGCAATCAGTGGAATATGCCACAGCCCCCACAGCACGCCAATCGTCACATATTTCTTGCAAAATGGCCGTCCAGCGAATGCCTGCGCAAGGTAACCACGCCACATTATCTCCTCTGTCATCGCAAAGATCGCATTTACTGTTAGCCCAGCCATCAATGCACCAAAGATACCAAGTGGCAGCATGGCAAGCGGTGTTGGTGGCATATTCATCGCGCTAGTATCAACCGATGTGCCGATGAGCTTCTCAAGGTTGTGCACCAAATGCCCATTTGTCGTCGCTAGGTGACCAAACGTCTCTGGCCACAACCAGCCAAGAATCACAACAGAACCAACCATCAATACCGCCCAGGCCAAAAACAGTCCAGCGACCAGTGCATACTTCTTCACGGTGATGTGCTTTAATGATAACAACGCACGAAATGGCACTGGCACACTAAGCACATAGCGACTAATCAAGAGGGTATACAATGGCACTGGCATATACAAAACCGCGATGTACGCCAAGCGCAATGCTAGCGCTACCGATGGCGCGCTACTGCTTGTCGCAGCTATAACCGCCCAGTAACCGCCTCCGGCGAGTGCCGTCAAGAGAAAGAGGGTGATGAGTACTTTGTTGCGATGCTCTTTTTTAATGAGGGGGAGTGAATTAGATGTTTTTTCTGTCGTGTTACTCATATGTATACACCTAGCCTTTTGTGATTTTGTTCGTATGAGGTGATTATACCACCTTGAAGCTTTTCTCGCTATTTACTTATATAGATAATTGTCTGCCATAACTATATTAGCTCATTTGCTTTATTCTTCTACCGTCGTTACAATAGAGCTATTAAGACGAAAAGGTTCCGAACGGTTAGTTGCCTAAGGACCCTTTTTCTATTTAGCGTCGGACAGCTAACTTACTGCCTCAAGCTATACAACCGCCATCTCCTCCCCCATCACCTGCACCTGCCACTGGCGGTTGATGGCAAAACCGGCGGTAATGACCGGGTTGTGCGGGTCATTGTAGCCCGCAGTCTCCATACTACTAATCTCTACATCCTCATTATAAATTTACTGAATAATTCCTTTATCAACACGAATCGGATAGAAGACCAGCTTATTTTGTGAGGAATCAATATACATGTATTTTTCTCCTATCCTATCGTTTACAATTTCTTTCGCAACAATCATTCCATCATAATCCCGGATAACCGCATATCTACTATTATCTAAGACGAAAGCTCTGGATGGCCTCAACATAGAACTAGCCCAATATCCTACCGCATATGATAATAAAAAGATTATCGTAGTTGTAATGAGAATTACACTGTAGGCTTGCATAATATTTGACTTTTCAAATTCACTCGGCTCAGACGATCTACTCTCATGCTTATTG
>CALHWA010000178.1 GCA_938036845.1 uncultured Candidatus Saccharibacteria bacterium
CACCCTCGCCCGCCATCAGGCTCGCCATAATGGCGAAGCCGCCCACCGCGATGGCGATGCTGGTAAGCAGGGTGCGCATCTTGGCGCGGCGCAGGTTGCGGCCAGCGCGGCGAATGATATCAGTCGTCTTCATGGTTAGTCTGCCCTCCTTGGTGTTGGCTTGGTGGTTGTGGATTTGGCTTTTGTCGTCGTGGCATTTGTGGCTTTTTTCGCCGTTTTCTTAGGCTGCGTGGTAGGTGCCGTGGCTTTGGCTGTGCGGCGAGTTGGCGCTTTTTTAGCCTTGGGAGAAGCTGTCGCCTTATCCGTAGCGCTGTCGTGGTCAATCACCCCATCTTTGATGCGAATAATACGCTGGCAGCGCTGCGCTAGATCCTCGTCGTGTGTGACGATGATGAGCGTGGCACCATGCTCCTTAGCGTAATTGAAGAGCAGGTCTTCCACCACCGCAGAGGTCGCTGAGTCGAGATTGCCTGTTGGCTCGTCGGCAAAGAGAATCTGTGGCTCGGCAGCAATTGCTCGAGCGATCGCCAAGCGCTGCTTTTGCCCACCACTAAGGTCCTTAGCCCGCGCTTTGATCTTGTCCTCTAGACCAACCGCCTCGAGTGCCGCCACGATACGCCGCTTGCGCTTGCTGCGCGGCACACCTGCGGTCTCGAGCGACAGGCTCACATTGTCATAGCAACTCTCGCCGCCCTCCACAAAGAAACTCTGGAAAATGAAACCCATCGTCCGCGCCCGAAAGCGGTCGGTCGCCTTGCGCTTGAGCCGCAAGATATCCTCACCGTTGATGATCACCTCGCCCTGCTGCGGCTTATCCAGGCCAGAGATAGCGTGCATCAGCGTGGACTTGCCCGAGCCTGACTTGCCCAGCACTGCTACGCTCGACCCTTCCTCGATTGCAAGACTTACGTCCTTGAGGGCGGTGAAGGTATTTTTCTTCTTGCCGTAGACTTTTGTAATGTTTTTTATTTCGATCATTGCGCCTCCATAAGCTGCTAATGTTAATAGCAATTATACCGCAATCGCCCGGCGAGAGCAAACGAGTGCAACCTCCTGTATTGCCTGTGGATTATCTTTGCCAAAGATCTCTACCTTCTTAGCGTCAGCCGGTCACCGACTTGCTATCAAAATCATGTCTTGCACAATACCAAAAATATTCCGGCGGAGAGAGTGCGGGGAGGTAGAGCTGAAACAAGAGGAAATAAGGTTTCAGAATTCAGGTTAGTAGACGGTTCGCAAGAGAATATCTAGAAGCCCTCAAGCAATGTATAAGAACACCCTACACTGGTGCCAACGCGCCTACCGCGAGTAGGATGATGAGCAGCGTGCCAAGCACCAAGCGGTAAGCGACGAACTTATCAAATGAGTTGCTCGAGACAAAGCGCAGCAGCCACGAGATCGCCACATACCCCACCACAAAGGATATGATAATCCCCAGTATCATCTGTGGCCAACCAATTAAGCGGCCAATCTGCTGCGACTGTGTGATGGCCTCCAGCCCACCAGCTGCCATCAATGCCGGAATCCCCAGGAAAAAGCTCATCCGTGTGGCAGTGGTGCGGTCGATATCGCGGAATAGCCCCGAGGCAATCGTCGCCCCCGAGCGCGACACCCCCGGGATGAGCGACAGGCACTGCATCAGGCCCATTGCCATAGCATCACGCCAGGTGAGGTTACGCTCATGGCGTGTCTCGCGCCCCCGGCGGTCGGCCAAAAACAGTACAATGCTCCAAATCATCAGCCCAGCCGCGACAAACCATAGACCGCGCAGCACCGTCTCGATCGTATCCTTCAGGAGTAGCCCCACCACCGCAATTGGCAGCGAGCCAATGATGACGTACCACCCCATCCGGTAGTGGAACGTCCGCGCCCGCGGGTTCACCACGCCAGCACACCACGCCGAGGCAATACGCCAAATATCCTGCCAGAAATAGACAATCGCCGCAGCAATCGCCCCAATCTGCACCACCGCCGTAAAGGCGACAAGCCCCGGGTCGCTCACCGAGTAGCCCAGCAACTTCTCTGCCAGCATCAAGTGGCCCGTGCTCGAGATGGGCAAAAACTCAGTAATCCCCTCGACAATGCCAAGAATAATAATATGCAGCCAATCCATGATGTGTTTTCCTTATGTCTCGTACCAAGTATACCAAGTTCGCCACAAAGCACCAAGCCGGAAATGAAAAATGGTGAGTGTGCTAGTTTGTATCTAAAAGCCATACACGATTGTTGACAGTGATATTTTGAGACTCAAGCTGGCAAAATTTGACACAGGGTTCATATATTGATATATATATATTAACTTTTGCTCGAAGTTTGGCTTAGGGCAAGAGTTGCCCTTTGCTTCGAGCTCACTTTCTGAGAGAGGGTGAGAGAGATGCCGAATGAAGAGATCGCCTCAATGATCGGCTTTTCGTTTAGTATAGTGTGCCTCTGCATCATGCTCTGGTTTACAGAGAAGATAGGCAAACGCACCGTGAGATGGCTGCTAGCCACTTCGAGTGTTTGCTTTGTCGCTATCTTCTGTATTGGATACTCGCTACCCAATACACCGACGAAGATATTCTTGATGTTCGTGCTGGTAGGGCTAGGAGGAATTGCAGCCTTCAGCCTAGAACGGCTCAGGCAGCTAAAGCGACGCGAGCAGAGATACAAGGGCGAATAGCCCACCAACATAGCTCACTGAATTCGTGCTTTAATCTGATCGTAGTGCGCCAAGCGCACTCTCGGATTAAGCAATTAATCCGGGTTCAGTTTGAGCATGGTTGGTGGGCTATGTTCTTGGCACATTTGCTTTTCTGTTCTTGCATCAAGAAGCGACCACTATGAGAGAGTGGCCGCTTGTTTGTTGTTGCAAAAGAAGGGTTGAGATATAGCTGCGCGCTGGGGGGAGCGGGCTCTACCACCCGCCGCCACCTCCGCCGCCTCCGCCGCCGCCAGAGAAGCCACCACCAGTCGAGCCGCCACTAGACGACGAGAAGTCGCTCGAGCCAACAGAAGTAGAATCGGACAAGCTACTCACACTCGAGACAAACATTGCTGCATTGAAGGCACCGTGGCCAGCATACCAATCGGGCTGGGTGCCTACTTCCTCATAATACTGCCCCAGCTGCTGGCTCCACTGCTTCTCTTGGCCAAAAAGCACGGCATAGGGCAAGACCCGCTCGTAGAGTTTGACGAGCTGAGCGTGGTCGCCAATATCCACCTTCTCGGCGGTCTCGGGGCTCTGCAATAGGCGCAGGCGGTCGGCCTCAGCGTAGCGGATATACATCTTGAGCCCCAGCAGGTAGCGGCGCAATGCCAGCCCTTTGTCCGACAGCGGCTTGGCAAAGCCTAGCTTGCCAATGATAATCACAATAAAGACCCCTGGGAAGAAGAGGAATTGCAGCCCACTGAGGAATGGCACAAACATCGTGGCTGCACATAGCAGCAGCACTAAGACACCTAGCACACCTGCAAGGATGCGGAAGCCCCGTGTGCCCTTCCGGCTTGTGTCGCGCAGCTTGTACGTGTGGTCGATGAGCTCATCGAGCTTCTTGGCGTTATCGCTCAGGCGGAAGGCGTAGGAGGTATTGTTGCGCAGCGTCTTGAGGTTGATGCGCTCTCCCACCGCAGGCAGGTGACCAAAGATATCGCCCAGGATCTCTTGTTCCTCGGGGTGGAGGCTGCTGACATCTTTGATGACTTCAAGCTCGTACTGCGCCCGCGAGAAGAACGTCTTGGGCTTGACCTCGATCAAACGAATGTAGTGCCGCACTGCCCAGTCGATCATCTGCGCCGCCATGGCCGAGCCCTTTACCATCCGGAATGGCCGCACGATCTCTGCCGCTGTTGTCACACTTGTGTTGGGAGGTGGCAAGTATTCTGGCACAATCGTCCCTAGCTCCTTGCTCCGGCCAATCGCCCGCTGATAGAGCCAATACACCACACTCGAAGCAAGCCCCAGCACTAGCATACTCACGAAGAATATAAGTGGAAGGAACGCCTCCAACCGCTCTTGAAACACCTCCCCGGGCGTCTTCTTATACTCCGCAAAGGTACCCTGCGGGAAGCCCAGCGCCAGCGTCATACCAGCATATGGCGCGAGGTAACCCACCGAGGCAGTTATGGTGTCGACACTCGGCGACGTGACGGTGCAGGTGGTGCGGCTCCCCTGCTTGCCAGTGTAGCATTGCGGCGTCGTCCGGCTGATGGCAGCAAGCTCGGGGCTCAGCTTGAGCCTGACAGTGGCATTGCTAATGGGTACTCGCCACGACGTACCAATCACATCCCAGTAGAACTCATTCTTCTGCGTATCGCCATAGTTCCACGTGACATCACGCTGGGTGTAGGTAATGACGTATGTCTTGCTACCCGAGACGTAGGTGTCTTTGTTGCCAATGCGCAGGGTGTTGCCCGACCAACTATATTCATAATCATTACCATGCTCATCCTGCACCGAGCCAAGCGCAAAGCTCGTGTGGTGGCCCTTGTACTGCGTGACGAACTCCGGTGCGAGGCCATGGTTCTGCTCTGGCGGGAAGTTTGCTGTAATGGTGAGCTTCGTCTTGAGGGTGGAGCGCTTCTCGCTATCGCGCCCAAGCTCCATATCAACCGCATATTTGGTAATGGTAAAGTTGTCTTTACTACTGCTCGATGATGAATAGGCTCGTACCGATGTGTCGGCCTGCATTGGCACTGCCCCGAGCGCGGTGCCAAGCAGCACCAAGCAGACACCGATTGCAGATATCACGCGTGTCATTCTCATACATCGATTGTGCGCCATGCGGCGAGGAATGTCAAACGCGAGCATCGCCCAAGGATCACTGGTCTATGTAGCGCCTAGACCCTGCACCTTACCGCAGCCTGCTATACTGTCCTGTCGATGGAATATTTGCCAGGCTCAACCTTTCATCAGTATCAGCCCACCAGCGCTAAGGCCAAAAATTAGCTGCCACCAACTAGTCTATCCATTCTCAAATATCCTCACCAAGCACTTCTCCCTACCCCTGTTAATCTCTGTTCAAGCTATACCGCTTATGCTGTGATATTGCAAATGGTTATGCTATACTCACAGGCAATACCCAACGGCTAATCAGCGAGGTGAGGAGTATAGCAGGAGTGAGACGATATTGGACGGATTTTCGGTTTGCAGGCGTAGCAGCAGTGGTGGTACTGGCAGTTGGCTTTGTGCAGCTGCACCAGGTGGCAATGGCCGAGCCCGCCACGAATTCTGGCTCCAACTCATCCACCAAAAAAGACGATAAGCCCGACATCTGCGACCCCAACACGATGCGCTTCAAGACTACAGCGCTGAGTTCCCCGACCGACAAAGCCCGCGCCGCTAAGGCCCTCGCCAACCTCCGTGGCCTCATGCAGCCCATTCGCAACGCTGGCGATGGCAGCACCATCACCGCCGCCAAGCAGTACGGCACAGACTACACTGGCGAGATAAAAGGCTCATTCCAGCTCAAGAACAGTGGTAGCTATGCCACTGGTAATCCCACACCTCTCTCCGTTACTTCGCCATCATCGGTGCCAGGCAACTACCGTGGCAAAGTCTCGGGCAAGGCACCCACTGGTGGGAGCCGCGTTGTCAAGGCCTTCCGCGCTACCGATGCCGAGTATGAGCAAGGCAAAGTCACCCCTGCCCAGGTGCAAGGTGACGGCAGCTGGACACTCGACCTCTCGCCAGTTGATGGCAGTATTGGTGGTGAGTGGCGCTTCCGTCTCTACGATGCCAGTAGCGGCCAACCCCTCGGCGAGAGCTGGCCACGCGTCACTGAGTACCAAAATGTCGAGATCCAATCCTACGTCATTACCGACCAAACCTACCTCGTGGCCAAGCAAGCCGCCAACACCAACCGTACCTTTAGTTTCCCCGGCACCGAGAAGGGCCACAAGATGCTGCGTCTGGTGGATACGCGCAGCAACAAGATCCTCGCCGAGTACTTCCAGCCACAGCTGGCGGGGCTGATCCGCTCGTACGAGTTCTCGCCTGGCCAGGATGGTTACGGCACTCATCGCGTGCACTATTCATTTATGTACGATCAGTCGCTGGCGCTGCTTGTGGCGGTTGGTGCGGGCGACAAAGCGATGGCAGACCAGCTCGTCAATGGCTTCAAGACCATCCAGATCAAATCCGGCCGGTCGCGTGGTGCCTTCCCTTCCAGCGCCCACCAGCTCGACCCCAGTAACCAGCAGGCCCGCTATTATACTGGCGGTGTCGCCTTCGTCCTCTACGCGCTCATCCGTTACCAAGAGAAATTTGGCGATATCAATGGCGTCAGCAGCATGGTGCGCTCTGCCCTGGCCTGGGTCAAGACCAAGAAAAGTACATCCGGCCCCGGTGCTGGCCTCTACCGCGGTGGCACAAATATCAACGACGATGACAACAACAAGCAATTCGAGATCGCCTGGCACTCCACCGAGCACAATACCGACCTCTGGCATGTGTACGAGCG
>CALHWA010000179.1 GCA_938036845.1 uncultured Candidatus Saccharibacteria bacterium
GATTCCAAACTATTTTGTAATAGATAGAGACGGTAATGCGCAGCCAGGGCTGCAACTCCAGCGAACACAATTTTGGGCAGAGAAAGAGGGGAGTGACTTACGAGATGTTGTCAGTACTGGTACAGACGGTCTGATGACGCCAACAGAAGGTAGCTATCTGACGGGAGTAACGGAAGACATTGCTAAGAAGAGTGCCAACTACTCTAGCTCGACCAGACAAAAGGCGGCTGATGCTGCGGTTGAGTCAATGACACATCATCGTTCTTGATAGGGTGAGCGAAAAACAAATACCTCTCCTCGTATTTTTAAGGAGAGGTATTTGAGTAGAGGGAGAGCTGGTATATAAATACACTGGTAAAAATGCACTTCACACCTCTTCTCCCTGCACGCAAAATATGGTACAATCAATAACTGAATTGTCATCTAATAATTAAATAGAGAGAAAGTCATGAGTTTTGCACTGATCCAAAAAGTCAATGACCAGCAGAAGAAGCCTGCCGTCGTTGATGTGCGGAGCGGCGACACAGTCCGCGTCTACCAAAAAATCAAAGAAGGCAACAAAGAGCGCATCCAGATGTTTGAAGGCGTGGTGATCCGCACCGATAACAAGGGCCAGCACACCAGCCGCATTACTGTGCGTAAGATTACCAGCGGTGTGGGAGTAGAGAAGTCGTTCTTGCTGCACAGTCCACTCGTTGAGAAGGTCGAGGTGATGCGCCGCGCTAAGGTGCGCCGCAACTTCCTGAGCTACCTGCGTGGCCGCAGTGGTAAGTCGGCTCGCCTGACTGCCGTACAGTTCGACCGTGAGGCGGTTAACAACGTGCACGATGCTCATGCTGAGGCCGAGGCTGCTCGCCTCAAAGAAGAGAAGGCCAAAGACGCTGCCGAGAAGAAGGCTGCCGAAGATGCTAAGCAGGCTGAGCTTGACGCTAAGGCTGCCGAGGTTGCCGCTCGCCACGAAGCCGCGTAGAATAGCCATCGCGCGAGAAATTTTTGATCCGCCTCTATGTCAGGGGCGGATTTGTATTGGGGCTGAACTTCAGTCTGTTTGGTTGTGCTAATGATATTGAGCAGGCTTATAGTAGCCAGCTTATGGTTGATGCTATACTAGAAGTATGAGTATCTTTACCATTGTCTCGATTGTTATACCGGTTGTCTTGGCGAGTAGTCTACCGCCTATCTTGCAGCATTATGGCTATACACACGAGCGGCGCTATCGTTGGCTACTGTATCTGGCGTGTGGGTTGTTCTTTATCTCGTGGTATGTGCCGTCGCCGTTGATCGATGGGCAAGATACGGCGTTTAACACCCACTTCATCGGTGGTGGAATATTTACTGGCTGCTTGTGGCTCTATCTTAAGCATGCGCTGGGTTGGTGCCGCTATTGGCTAGTGGAGGCATTTTCGCTGTTTGTGCTGGTGTCGGCACTTGGCTGCATGAATGAGCTATTTGAGCTGCTGGTGGCGAAGACTGGCGTGGCTCGCTTGCCGCTGGATGATACCAATTGGGATATCGCGGCCAACACTGCTGGGGCACTCCTTGTCTGGCTGGTGTCGCTGGGCGCGGCGGGGTGGCAGCGGTTTGTTCGCCGCGATACGTAACAACTGAACGACTTGGCACGAGCGTGAGCATAAAGCCACCGCTTGAGGGTGGCTTTATGCTTTCGTGTACCGATGCTATTATTTTGTCTTGCGAGATTCTGCTTGCTCGGTGAGAACGGCGCGAATCGCCTCGAGATTCTCGTCGATCGCAGCCACGTGCCGTTTGATCTGCTTGGTGCGTCGACCTTGCCGGACAACCCAACAAATGCCACAGATAAACAAGATAAAATACGCGACGTTAAGCGTGACTGCTAGTATGAGGAGTGGTGCTGGCCCGGTAATTTCCATAATAGGTACCGATAATCCTTTCGTGTTAATGCTATATGGTTCGGTGCTGTATCTTTTGCGAGGGTGAGTGCTATGGTACGCACTGCCAGGTTGGTTGAGCTTGCTGATAGCTAACAATGGCGCGTGTGCCGTGGTGGTGAGCCGTGCAATATGCCTGCATATTGAGGCTGCCCTTGGGCGTGAAGGTGAAGCCCGAGAAGAGGGAAATTGAATAGCTGAGGCTGTAGCACGACCATCCATATAGATTGCTCTTATCAAGCGTATACGCACCCGTATGGTGTTGGTGTGTACATACTTCGTGCGGGCTAATGGTGTGAGCCTGTGCTGTTGTCGCTAGTGTAGTTGGGACGCCAGCACACCCAGGAATGGCGCATGCAACCACTCCGGTAGCAAAAAGCATGTGCCAAAGCATTTTTGTCATACTCCTCCTTGTGATGAAGTGATAGTTGCTAAGCCGAGGGTACGCCTTGATTGTAATAGATTAGCGATGCTCTCGCAACAGAAAATAGGCAAATCAGCAAGCAATACGAATAAAAACAGAGATAAAGGTTGTATATTATACATCATAGATTGCAGCGCGGTACTCAATAGTTTGGCATGGTTGCTGGTATGGCGCGGCACTGAACTAGCCCGCAACTCGGCAGTATACATAGTGCTATGAAATATGAGACAATCGTAGTATGATACTTGGGATTGATGAAGTCGGGCGTGGGCCATGGGCGGGGCCGCTGGTGGTTGGCGCTGTAGTACTGGGTGGTGCGGCGATCGATGGGTTGGACGACAGCAAGAAATTGACGAAAAAGCGCCGCGAAGCTCTTGCTCAAGTCATCCAAGAGCAGGCAGCGGCGTATGCGCTTGGCTGGGTAAGCGCGGCGGAGCTGGATGAGGTAGGGATGAGCGAAGCCCTCCGCTTGGCAACACGGCGAGCGGTAGAGGCTGTGCAGCAGCAATGCCGCGAGCAAGCTATTGCGCTCACGGAGATTGTGATCGATGGCAGGGTGAACTTCTTGGCTGGGACGGCATTAGAGCGGTACGTCACGATGCTACCCAAGGCAGATGCATTGGTGCCAAGTGTCTCGGCGGCGTCGATCATTGCGAAGGTGGCGCGTGACCAGTATATGGCCGCGCAAGATGTGCTCTACCCCGGCTATGGCTTTGCGGCGCATGCTGGCTATGGCACAGCGCAGCACCGAGCGGCGATTGCTACTCACGGAGTGACGCCACTGCATCGGCTGAGCTTCAAACCACTTCAGCACTATCGTAATGATAATCCTCGCCCAGCAGACGAAGCGCATACTACTCAGCAACCTGACACAACGACTACACGTGGCCATGCTGGCGAATCAGCTGCAGCCGCCGCTTTGCAGCAGCGCGGCCATCAGATTGTGGCGCGCAACTGGCGGACGAAATATTGCGAGATCGATATCATCTCGAAGCGTGGCGATACGTTGTATTTTGCTGAGGTAAAGCATCGCACGGATGACTATGCAGGCGATGGCCTCGCGGCAATTACGCGCAAGAAGCGCAACCAAATGCACTATGCCGCGCGGTTCTACGCGCACCACGAGCACATCACCACTATGAACCTCCAGCTTATTGCGATTGCTACCAGTGGCAGCCCACCGCGGGTGGTGCGGATTGAAGTTGTTGAGTAGTTGTGATTTTGTGACTTAAGCTATATAGACCTATAGCTTTTTCTGTGCGATCACACCTTCTTGCTGCTTCACTCGGTAGAGTGCAAGAATTCTCTGTTTTCTGACAGATTAGCTTGCGTCGACAAAAGCCAATAGTATTGGGAAATGCAAGTGCGCGGTTTGCGCCTCGCTATGCCTTCGTGAGCGCTGCTACAACTGCTGGGCCATCGCGCTCGATGAGCTCGACGCGGGCAGTAATGTCTGTGATGCCCATATCTATCACACGGGTGAGGGCTGGCTCCTTGCGCAGTGGTGCAAAGAAACGCTGATACTCGCCCAGCTGTTGGCGCGAAGCGAGGATATTACCGGCATAGCGTGGGAAGTAGTCGAAGCTCTTGTCGCTGCCGAAGTGCTCTTCAATCCACTGCCAATTATCTTGCAGCCATTGCCACGTAGCATTTCGTGCATCACGGTTGCGCAGCAAGTAAACAAACCAAAAGACGGTATCTTGGGTGCGAACTGTCTTGGTATCCATCATGAGAACAAGGAGCTTGCGAATACTTGCGGCGTCGCGCGTACTCGTCACGGCACTGGCGATGTCTTGGCGCAGGTCGCTACTGGCAGTTGCCCGATAGTGCGCCAGAAGCTCATCAATTAGTTGCTGAGGCTGCTGGCTGTGGCGGACAACGCTACTGGCAATCAGGCTGCGTAGCTCGCTATCAAGAGCCAATAAGCCGCCTGCTGCATAGCGCTGCTGCGCCTCGGCAATCACCGCAGGTTGCTCGCTATAGAGCATGTGCGCGATGATCGTCGATCGCAGCTTGGTGTCATTCTCAGACTCACCAGGGCGTGTACTCCAGCCAAGGCGATCATAACTCTGCTGGGCAAGCTGGCCCACGAACTGCCGCAGTGCCTGCTCGGCAGGGCTATGCGGTTCAACGAAGAGCTTGAGGTGGGCAACCACTGACGACATTACGCTCCAGACGTGCTCGTCTGTCTCATTGCGGTAAGCGTCAAGGAGGGTAAGTAAGCTGGCGCTCGATACGCGACCACTCCGAGCAAGTAACAGCTGTTGGGTGAGTAAGAGTGAGCGATCGACAACAGATAGCTCACCGCGCCGCACTTGGCCAAGCAAACGCTCTAACAGTGCGTCATCATACTGCGTAATGAAGTGCGAGACATTGCCGTGATTGAGAAGGATTGGCTCATCTAGGCTGTGCTCTACTACCGTGCGCTGCGTGGTGAGCAGTGCTGGTATAGCTAGTGATAAGCTATGGAGTGGGATCTGCCAGGTGGCATCATCCGTCTTGTGTGGGCCAATAAAGAAGCGCTGCTGCTCGAGTACGAGCTGCGAACCGCTATGCGAGGCTGCAACGACTGGGTAGCCAGGCGTGCGAATCCAGTGGTTCATCAGTGCGGCAACATCGCGCCCGCTGGCTTGACTCAGCGCGTGCCATAGGTCATCACCCTCGGCATTACTATAGGCATGAGTAGCAAAGTATGCCTGCAGGCCAGTACGAAAGGCGGCTTCGCCCAGCCAATGCATGAGCATGTAGAGGAGGCGTCCACCCTTGGCGTAGACAATCGCCCCGTCAAAGAGTGTGCTAATCTCATCTGGATGACGAACAGCTGTTTGGACCGGTTGTACGCCATCAATCGCATCACGGCCAAAGGCCAGCGCACCTTCGTGGTTGCAAAAATCTGTCCACACGTGCCACTCGGGGTGGATGGCATCGACCGCCAGATACTCCATCATGTTGGCAAAGCTCTCGTTGAGCCAGAGGTTATCCCACCACTTCATCGTCACCAGGTTGCCAAACCACTGGTGGCTGAGCTCGTGGCTAATGACGGTGGCAATGTATTGCTTATCGGCGATGGTCGTCGTGGTTGGATCGGCTAGCAGGGCAGACTCACGGTAGGTGATGAGCCCCCAGTTCTCCATCGCACCACTGCTAAAGTCTGGTACCGCAACGTGATCGGATTTAGGTAAGGGGTAGGGCGTGTCGAAGTATTCATTAAAGAACTCAATTGAGCGGATGGCATGCTCAAGAGCGAAATCGAGGCTGGCGGGGGTTTGCGCCGGTGTGG
>CALHWA010000180.1 GCA_938036845.1 uncultured Candidatus Saccharibacteria bacterium
GTTACTGCTTACGGTACATTGTGCTGTAAGCAGTAACTCGCCGATACCTATCTTTCTATTACTGAGGCGCTCAAAGCAGCGGCCTGGGCGCACCGCAGCGAGGTGACGATCCAATGGATCAATGCCGAGACAGTGACCGACGCAGCGCTTAGCGCTGTGGATGCGGTAGTAGTGCCCGGTGGCTTTGGTAAGCGCGGGGTAGAAGGGAAGATTGCGGCGGCGAGTTACTGCTTACAGCACAATGTACCGTATCTTGGTATATGTCTGGGGATGCAGGTGGCAGTGATTGCCGCTGCCCGCCGCGGTGGTCTGGCCCAGGCTGGCAGTGCAGAGTGCGGTGCAGCGCCAGATGATGCCGTCATCTACCTCATGCCTGATCAGCAGGGCAAGCAATCGACCGGTGGGACGATGCGCCTGGGCAATTACCCAGCGGTGTTGCGGGCTGGCTCGCGCACCGCTAAGGTATATGGGACAACGGAGATTGTGGAACGTCACCGCCACCGCTATGAGGTGAATCAAGCGCATCTTGCGGCCATTAACGCGGGCGGGGTTGTGGTGTCGGGCACGTCACCCGATGGCAGGCTGGTCGAGTTTGTCGAGGCACCGACCTGCGACTACTTTGTTGCGACTCAGGCTCATCCAGAGTTTACCTCGCGGCCATTCCGAGCTCATCCCCTCTTTGCTGGCTTGGTGCAGGCGGCGCTGGAGCGGCAGAAGCGAGCCAAGGGCAAGGCGTAGTCTTCTTGCTACCTCGTTATTTTTGCGCCGCATCTGTTGTATACTATAATCATGGAACAGACGATTCGTGATGCAGTATATACTCTTTATCAACAAACACCGCCGGTGGAATTAACGCGGCCAGAGCCGAAATTTGGCGATTTTGCGACCAACGTCGCACTCAAGCTTGCCAAGCCACTGGGCAAGAACCCACGCGAGATTGCCGAGGAGGTGGCAGCGGTGCTGCGCCAGACTGGCCAATTTTCTGACGTGAGCGTGGCTGGCCCGGGCTTTATTAATCTCCGCCTGAGCGACGCAGCGCTGTGGCAGGCGGCCAACACCGCACCGCAGCAGATCTATGGCGGCATGCGCTACACGCTGGAATATAGCTGCCCCAACGCCTTTAAGGAGCTGCACACTGGCCACTTGTACCAGACGGTGTATGGCGATATATTGGCGCGGATCATCGAGTCGGTCGGCGCGTCGGTAGACCGAGCTAGCTTTGGTGGTGATGTCGGCCTGCACGTTGCTAAGTGCTTGTGGGGGATGCGCCACACGCTAGGAGGCGAGCTACCAGAGAAATTAACAGAGGTAGAGAGCGATGTTTTTGCTCGGGCGCGGTGGATTAGCCAGGCCTATGTGATTGGTGCGAAAGCGTACGAAGACAATGACACAGCCAAGCAAGAGATCATCGAGCTCAACAAGCTGGTCTACAGCTACCACGAACACGATGAACACAATACACCGCTGGCTCAGATCTATTGGACGACGCGCCAGTGGAGCTTGGATTACTTTGATGCCTTCTATACGATGATTCAGGTCGATCATCTTGACTATATTCCTGAGAGTAGCACCGCACCGATTGGCCTCGCCGTGGTGCACGAGCAACTCGAGCGGGGGAATTTGCAGCGTTCTGAGGGGGCAGTGGTCTTCGTCGGTGACCCAGCTAAGCATCTGCACACCCGCGTTTTCGTTACATCAAACGGCTTGCCAACGTACGAGACAAAGGACATTGGCGTTATCTGGAAGGAGGTGGAAGACTACCACTTCGACCACCGGATTCTCATCACTGGCAACGACCAAAAGGAGTATATGCGCGTGGTGTATGCTGCGGCTGAGCTCTTCCGGCCTGAGCTAGCTGGGCGAATGACTCACCTGACCAATGGTACGGTGCGCTTTGGTGATGGTAGCAAGATGAGTTCGCGCTTGGGTAATGTGGCGCGAGCGGCTGACGTGCTTACCATCGTCCAAGAGCGCGTCGCACGCCTCACGACAGACCCAGTGGTGCAGCGCCAGGTGGCATTGGGGGCGATCAAATACGCCTTTGCGAAGTATCGTATGGGCAACGATATCGCCTTTGATATGGATGAGACGGTGAGCCTGCAGGGCAATTCTGGCCCTTATATTCAATATGCTCACGCTCGGGCCTGTAGCATCCTAGCCAAGGCGAGTGCCGAGCCTGCCGAGCCGACTGATTGCACTGATGATGAGCGCCTGCTCCTGCGCAAGCTGAGCGAATATCCAGAGGTCGTCGAGAAGGCTGCCCGCGAGTATCTTGTGCATGGCATCTGCCACTACCTCTATGAGCTTGCCCAAGAATTTAATCGCTTCTACGAGAAAAACCGTGTCGTTGGCAGCCCGCGCCAGGCTGAGCGCCTCAGCCTGGCGCAGCGCTACCGTGACACTCTGGCTGCTGGCCTTGCTCTGCTCGGTATCGAAGCGCCGGAGCGGTTGTAGTGGGGAACATAAGTAGATGGTGGAACACAAGGCTAAGTGCTATCACGTGGGTTTAGGAAGACGCGTGAGGATAGGATCGTAGCTGCCAAGCAAGACAAAAAGAAGATTGAGAGGCGATTAGCAAAGTCCTCGCACCATAGAACACCACCAACACAAGACCGCTAGCAATTAATGCAGAATATGCTATAATTTGAATAAACAATGGTTAATAAGGAGAACCTATGGCAGAACGAACAACAACCAAAACCAAAGCAGCTGCTGCAAAGAAGCCTGCTGCACGCCGCACCCCACGCAAGGCTGCCCAAGAGGCTGCAGCTGCTGCCCAAGCGATGGAGCAGAAGATGAAGAACAGCCACCTCGGTGGCTTTGCGGACTTCATCCGTGAGCAGGGCGTCGTTGGCTTGGCTGTTGGTTTGGCGATTGGTACTGCTGCTGGTGATACGGTTAAAAAATTAGTCCAAGGGTTCATTAGCCCGGTGGTGCAGTTTATCGTGGGTTCGCAGAAGGGGCTCGAGGCTGCCAGCGCGCATATTGAGATTGCTGGGCGCAGCGCCGACTTCGCGTGGGGAGCCTTCGTGAGTTCGCTGATCACCTTGATTGCCACAGCATTCGTCATCTACCTGATCATCCACTTTCTCAAGCTCGACCGCTTGGACAAGAAAAAAGACTAAGTAGGCTAGGCAAGAGCCTGCGTAGCGATCAACCACACCCACTCAGGGTGTGGTTTTTCTATGGTGAATAATAAATTTGCGCACTACCCAAATACCTACGTAGCATGAACACAATAATGAACCATTCGGAAATAACAGTGGTAGATGAGGATGTTTATCACACAATTGCACCCAGAAGCGAGGAGATAGGAGGATAGGCATACCCATCTGAACAAAAAAGTAGTACACTAACTTGCACATCGGTAAAGCTTATGCTTATAACTGTAATAGCTAAGGATGAGCGCTATACGGTGGACATGTAGTATACTAGAAGCATGAAACCAAGCTTCAAACCAAAACGGATTTTGTGGGTAGACCTAGAGATGACGGGGCTGGACCCTACTACAGATGAGATACTAGAGGTGGCAGCGATTGTGACGGACTGGACTTTTGCCGAGATTGCAACGTACGAAGGGGTGGTGCGCCATGATGCAGCTAAGCTCACGCGTCTCCTCGACGGCAACGCCAGCTTTTGGGATCAGCACCCGGCGGCGCGGCGTGGGCTCGAGGAGCAGAATGCGCAGGGCAAGCCGCTGGCAACAATTGAGCAAGAGCTGCTGGCGTTTTGTGATGAGCAGTGTGCTGGCGAAGGGCGGATACTACTAGCGGGGAATTCCATCCACCAAGATCGCCGCTTTATCGATCGCTGGTGGCCGCAGCTGGCGCAGCGTTTGCACTACCGCATGCTCGATGTGAGCGCCTGGAAGGTGGTGATGGAGGGTAAATACGGCAAGAAATTTGCCAAGCCAGAAGACCACCGTGCGCTGGAGGATATTCGTGGCAGCATTATGGAGCTGCGCTATTATCTACAAAAGGTCGCCGTGTAATGCCCGAGCTGTGGCGCGATATTACGATCGACACAGCCGAGCAGCGGCGGGCGCTGCTAAGAGAACTGCGCCTGCCTGAGCTGCAGGCCCGCATGGTGCGCGAGCATCGCTGGCTGCCGCAGGCGATAGAAGGGGAGGAGTGGCTGCTGCTGACGCTGGATATACCATACGTCAGTCGGCACAATGTGAAGTACCACACCATTACCATTTTACTCAGTAAAACTGAGATTATTACGCTGCACCAGGGCAAGCTGGACGATGAACTCATTCAGCGCATTACTGCGCTGCGGCCTAGTCACACAACGCCATCGCTTATTCTAGCTACTATTGCCCAGTTTTCTATTGAGCAATTTATGCCGCTGCTTAACCATATCGACGATGTGACCGACCAGCTGGAAGACACGATGATTCGCACCCCAGATAATCGGCAGCTCCAGCAGCTCTTTGTCTACAAGCGTCAGTTGGCCGACCTGCGCAAGGTGGTGCTCCCTTTG